>RYWJ01000008.1 GCA_003979185.1 Candidatus Saccharimonadota bacterium
TAACCTATCAAATGGCCATCGAGGACGTACCCGGCATAAGGGAAGTTGTAGGGAGGATACTCTCGAACCATTAGGGAAGCGAGGGCTTTTCAGCTATCCAAAAAGCTTATCTTTTTGCAAAAAGAGATGGTTAGCACTATTGTCAAAAGAGTGCTAATTTGTTACAATATGTAATATGAGTTTAACGAAGCGGCAAGAGGGAATCCTCTTTGCGATTATTGAAGAATACGCCGAGATGGCTGCACCTGTGGGCAGTGTGACCCTGGCGAAGCTTTTTCAGGTTTCTTCGGCGACGGTGCGTTCAGAGATGGCTCAGCTGGAAGCAATGGGTTATATTGCACAGCCGCATACATCGGCCGGTCGGGTTCCGACCGATGCTGGTTATCGTTATTATGTGAATACACTTTCAGAACAGCCAGAGCTATCTTTACAGGAGGCTATTTCTATGAAGAAGTCTAATCGTGAGATTGGCGCTTCGGAGCGAGAGAACCGCGCCTTAGAACTACGGGTAAGCTCGCAGACAAGAGCGGATTTTGCGATTCGCGGTGCGGTAGATTCCTTAGTGGAGCTGACAGGTAATCTCGGCTTGGCAACTATTGGCGATCAGTTGTACATGTCAGGGATGTCACGACTCTTCACTCAGCCAGAGTTTATGGATAATGAGCGCGTGCGAGCTGTGGCAAAATTGCTGGACAATCTTGAGCCGTGGCTACGTGAGGCGGCACCAGGACAGCCACTAAATATTTTCATCGGTCAGGAAAATCCGATCGGTAAGACTTCGCAAGTTTCGCTAATCATTAGTCGTTTTCGGTCGCCGTATTCTGACCAGAGCTACATTGGTGTGCTTGGCCCGACGCGACAGAATTACAGCCGTGTAATGGCCTTAGTGCGTCACGCTGGCGATGTTTTAGAAGAAACTTTAGCATTAAGATAAAAGGAGGACACGAACATGAAAAAAGTTGATGATCAAGAAATGGCTGAGCTAGTGGAAGAAGTTTTGGATGATCCTGCGGAAAACCTTTTGGCTGATCAAGTAGTAGAATTAACGAATGATTTACAGCGCACGCGTGCGGATTTTGAGAACTATCGTAAGCAAGTCGAAGCGCAAAAAACTCAAGCTATGGCTGTGGCGAAGTATAGTACGGTAGATAAATTTTTGCCGCTTTTGGATGATATTGATCGCGCGATTGCAGCTTATGATAAACAGCTCAGCCCTCTACAGAAGAGCTTAGATAAGACTTTGAAGTCGCTCGGTTTGACTAAAATCGACTCAAAGAACGGCACTGAGTTTAATCCAGATTTTCATGAGGCGATTTCGGTGGAAGACGAGGGTGGAGACGTCGAGCTGATCTCGGAAACCCTGCGCCCAGGCTACTTATATGATGGTAGTGTTGTACGCGTAGCTATGGTCAAAGTTAAGAAAACTAAAAAAGCCTAAGAAGTATCGCCAAACCGTATATCTGTGGTATAATTAAACCATGAACGGTGACGGAGGTAAGATTTATCAGCATATTGATAAGCGTGTGCGAGCCTGTGATTATCTATCGGTGGCACAACTTTTTTTGCAGAGTAACTTTTTATTAGAAAAGAATTTGTCTTTTGATGATATTAAGCCGCGACTTTTGGGGCATTGGGGGACGTGCCATGGTATCAATGTGGCTTATGCGAACCTCAAGACCTATTTCTGTCCAGTTGAAGCGGAGGAAGAACAGACTAAGCCAAATAATAAATTTAAGGAAGTACTGGATAATCTCAACCAAAATCCAGTCGCAAAAGTTGATACTAGCTTCCAGCCTCGCAGAAGTCAACGTGAACGTGATAACTTTTCGTTTATTCTCGGACCGGGGCACGGTTTTCCGGCTTTACAAGCAAATTTATTTGTTGATGGCGATTTGGAGAGAGTTGATCCAGAAGCGGTTCGTAATGAGTCAGGGATTGAATATATTTGCCGGAATTTCTCGTGGCCAGGTGGTTTTCCATCGCATGCAAGTCCTTTTACTCCAGGTGTGATTTGTGAGGGTGGCGAGTTGGGCTATGCTTTGGGTGCTGCTTATGGTTATGCTTTGGGTCATCCAGAAAAAACCATCGCTGTAATGCTGGGTGACGGAGAACTAGAAACAGCAGCCGCCTTGGCTTCGCTTAACTTGGTCAAGACGGTTGGTAGCAATATTTACAATGGTAAAGTGATTCCGATTTTGCACCTGAACGGTTACAAAATATCAGGGCCGACTCTGTATGGTCGTAAGTCTGAGCGTGAGCTGAAAGAGCTGATTCGAGGTTTTGGTTATACGCCACTCTGGATTGAGGGTGATTCTGCAGAGGGCTTCCAAGGGCGTTTGCGCGAGGCAGAGCGAGTTTCTCATCCATTCTTTATTCTTCGTACGGAAAAAGGTGCAACTGGGCCAAAAGAAGTGCACAATAAGAAAATCGCTGGAAACTATTTGGCTCATCAGATTCCTCTACCGAATGCTAAGACTGACCCTGTGGAGCTAGATATCCTGAAGACTTGGTTAAAGAGCTACGAGTTTAGTGAGTTATTCGATAAGGAGAAAGGATTTAGATTATGATTGACAAAGTAGATCATCCTGGTCAGGATAAATTCTCTCCGGCCAAGCGTATTGGTGCTGCAATGGCAAGTTACATGCTGCAGCATAAGGATTTCTATCTCTTCTCACCTGATGAAACTACGAGTAACAAGCTCGACGCTACTTATGAAGTGACTGATCGTGCATGGACGATGATGCAACAAGAATGGGACCTACCAGAAAGTGCTAATGGGCGAATTGTGGAGATGCTATCAGAAAATGCCCTATTCGCCTGCATGGCGGGGCATCTGATGAACGGTGAACCAGCAGCAATGACGAGCTACGAGGCATTTTTTACGATTATTGCTGCACAGGTGATGCAACATATTAAGTTTTTACAGCAGTCTACAGAAGTAGCATGGCGTGATCCAATACCAGCAGCGAACTTACTTTCTACCAGCACCTGTTGGCGTCAAGACCATAATGGTTTCACGCATCAGTCACCAGCGTTAATTTCGCTATTGCTCAGTAATCCTAGCAATAAGGCTAATTGTCTATTCCCGATTGACGATGTTGCGGCGGAGGCAGCTTTTATCTATATGGCTCGTAGCACGAATGTTGTAAATCTTACAACATTTAACAAAACTGACCAGCCGAGATGGATCGACTCTCATCAGGCAGACGCTCAGTATCATAATGGTAGCGCGACGATCTTGGACTTTGTTTCTGATGATGATCCAGATTATGTTTTTGTGGGTGTGGGAGATATTGTGTCTTGTGAATCGATCGAAGCTGTGAAGATTTTGCAAAAAGATATACCGGCGAAAAAGTTCCGTTTTGTAAATATCGCAGCCTTATCTTACGGTGCAATTGGTACAACTGATTGTAAGCTCAAACAGGAGCAGTTCGAAGAGATTTTTACTAAGAAGAAGCCAATTATTGTGAATTTTCATGGTTATCCAGAGACATTGCGGGGTATTTTCGATCGTTATGCGGATCGCAATCGTGTGCGAGTGCATGGTTTCTTAGAGCGTGGCAGCACGACCACCCCGTTTGAGATGCTGAGCGTAAATGAAGCTTCACGCTATCATCTAGCGATGGACGTAGCGCGCTTAGAAAAACAGTCTGAGCTGGTAGAGAAGTATCGCAAGAAAATCGCCGAGAATCGTGAACATGCGCAAAAACATGGCGTGGATAAAATTATATAGAGCTTATAAATAAAAGGCTCAGAGCCAATATTGTTTTGAGTATTGTGAGAGGATGTTGCAAGGAAAAAGGCGACCCATGAAGGGTCGCCTGCGCTTGGGCTAGCTAGTCTTTGTTGACGATGCCGCCAAAGTAGTTGGCGGAGTAGAGGGTGTTACCTCGGGAGTCAGTGATTTTCTCCGATCCCTGGAAATTGCGAAGACCGCCCCGCTGTTGCTGCTTGCGATAGCAAAAACCACTGATAGGGTCGGTGAACTTGTGAGGTCCGCGCCAGGGAGTCTCGCGGTTACTGTTGCTCCGGAGTGCACTCATTAACACACGAAGGACCGCGAGCTTATCCTCGACGTACGGCATCACCCGACCGAAGTAGCTCATGCACCAGCAGGCCTCGCCCTGGTAGAAGATAGTCGTGATGCCGGCGAAGGGTTCTCCGCCATACCACAGATCGGTGTAGGACCACTCGCCTTGGTCGATAGCAATTAGGGAACTGCCATCCTCGTCGACTTGCAGATTGACTTGGCCGCTCGCATATGCTGCCTGGGCTTTCAAGAAGAAGTCGGTCAAGTCCTGTCCATGTAATGCGCAAAACTGATGGCTACCACTTTTCAAATTTGCCATTTGCTTTGACCTCGCTTTCAACAAATATAGTAGCGTAAGGTTCTAAAAGGGTGATTTTCTGTGTTTTTTGGCACACAAAACCACCCTACCTGTACTAATTGTAGCACACTTTTCTGTATAAGTCAATAGTAACTTCACAATTATAGCTTTTGTGCTATAATGATAAAATATGGAATTATTTATTTTGATAGTGGTTTTGATTTTGCTGGCAGAAACTACTCTGATGCTAGTGCGCACTAGCCAAAGACCAAGATTCAATAATAATCAAAAGCGTAAAGTCTATGTTGATACCTCAGCCTTGATGGATCCAAGACTTCTGGCGGTGGCACAGACTGGATTTATTGGTGATGAATTGCTTATACCACGGAGCGTGACGCGTGAGATGCAGTTACTGGCTGATGGTAAGGATTCTGAGAAACGCGCACGGGCGCGTGCGGGGCTAGAAGCAGTGCGTGAGTTAGAGCGAGTAGTATATTTTAACGCGAGTATTGTGAATGATGAGCTAGATCGGACATTGGTGGATAATCGTCTGATCGAACTTGCAAAAATGAATCATGGCCTGATTTTAACGAATGACTACAATTTGCAAAAAGTAGCCGAGACTGAGCAAATCGACGTACTGAATATCAACTCGCTCGCCTTAGCTCTAAGAGCGGAGTATTTGCCAGGTGAACACACCAAAGTCAAGGTAGTCAGCCAAGGTAGTACTCCTCATCAAGGTGTAGCCTATCTGCGCGATGGCACGATGGTGGTGATCGATAATGCTAGCAATCTAGTAGGAAAAGAAGCTGAAATCGAGTTTGTCAAACTCAATCAAACTCCGTCTGGGGTGATGATGTTCGCACGTTTAGCAAGGAAGACAACTCGTAATTCTAACGCTGGGCGTCATAAACTCTTCAAGAAAACCAAGAAGAATTAACTAAAGTTTGCGAAGCCCCCAGAGATCTGGGGGCTTGTTGGTCTAGGGTGCTGGATAGCTTTTAGGCTAGTCGTCTTTATTACTAGTAGACCCCCCGCTAGTACTGCCAATCTTGTAGACGCTAGTACTGTAAGAACGACCGTATTCATCGACGAGTTCAAGCATGGCAGTCTTTTCGTTGCCGCTCAGATATTGTGTTATGCCAGAAGCAACCGTATTGGAATAGAGCGGGCTAGTGCGCTTGAACTCACCGTCAATATAGAGATTATAATATTTGTAAGAATCTAAGACCTTTGGATCAAAGTTAATGATGAGAGTTGTTGTTCCATCGGTTCCATCGCGGAAAGTGACCAGGTCGTCGACATCACCACAACCGCTAGTGCAATCATCCTCAGTCTCATAATCATACGGATCTGGGGCTTTGTAAGAGGCTTTGCCGGTGATTGGATCAATAGTCTTGGTTACCTCAATAGAAATACGTAGGGAATTTGGTGTACAAGCTGAGGCACGTTTGTGATTACTAGAGTTGAATTCGACTTCTTCCTTGCTCATACCGGATTTTTCTGAGCTATACCAGCTTGGCCAAATATCTTTGGTACCGCCAACGGTGAGATCCTGCAGACCAGAAGGACGCACAGGCTGGTCGCCAGCTTTCCATTTACCCTCTTCGGCGTAAAGCTTTTTATGGACATCCTCCATGTAGTTATTAACGACGCGTCTTACGACTTGGTTGGTGTTGCTGGCCAGGCCCGATCCATCATGATTGCCATTCCAGACGACTGTAGAAACAGCAGTGGAATAGCTAACCATCCATGAATCTTTCGTTACGGCGCTGTTAGCGGTCGTAGTAGTACCAGTTTTGCTAGCAGTCCAGACGCCCGGGACGATAAAGCCAAAAGAGTAAGACATTTGACCGAAGTTAATCTTTGCGCGAGCTTCAGCGTCACTAAGGATGCTGGATAGCTCGTAAGTTACCTGCTCGTCGATGACACGCTTGCCAGCGGTATCTTGCCAACTTTCAAGAACTTTGCCGGAACGGTCCTTGACCTCTAAGATATAAACAAGATCTTTGTACGTGCCGCCACGAGCGATAGTGGAATAGGCATTGGCATGCTCAACCATCTTGACAGTACAACCACTACCGATAGCGATAGATAGACCACCGCTACTGTCAGTACAGTACGATACGTCACCCAACTTGTGAGCCATTTCGATAGCGTTGTCAATACCAACGATAGCTAGAGCTTTGACAGCGCCGATGTTAAGCGAGTTGGAAAGTGATTCACGTAGGGTAATGTTGCCATGGAAACGACCAGTAGCGTTCGTCATCGCACAAGGGCCAGTAGTGCCAGCGCAGTAAATGCTATCAATATTCTCATCCATCATGCGTGTACCTGGACCAAAAGTGATTGGGCCACTCTGGCCGTACTGACTATTGATCGAGAAGAGCGGTGCGTAGTCAAGAATCGGCTTAATAGTCGAGCCTGGCTCAAGCGGGGAAGTTGTCGCGTTTACCTCGCCATAAATCGGCGTACTCCAGTCAATCGAACCTACCATCGCAATGACCTGGCTAGTTTCTACGTCCAGGGATACCATGGCGATATTATCACTACGATTAGTTGAGCGCAATTTGTCACCCTCTGCAATAGCAGCTTGAGCCATTTCTTGCGCACGATAATCTAGAGAAGTTTTAATAGTATAGCCACCAGTACGCATGGTCTGGATACCGTATTTTTGCTCAAGTAATGAGCGGACTTCCATCACAAAATGAGGAGCTTTAATATCGGCATATTGATGTGACTCTGGGAGGATTTGGTCAAGAATAGGTACAGCCTTGGCCTCTTCAGCCTCTTCCTTGGTGATGTAGCCCATTTCTGCCATCACATCAAGGGTTTTGTGTTGGCGAGCGATTAAAGCTTCATTACCGTAAGGGTTGTAGGGGTTCAAAACGCCAGGGTTGTTTGGAATGGCGGCAAGTAGAGCAGACTCGGCCAAGGTCAGATCCTTCGCACTTTTGCCAAAGTAGGTTTGGGCGGCGCTTTCGATACCATTACGACGACCACCGTAAGGCGACTCGTTCAGATACATAGTGATGATCTGCTCTTTACTGTACATTTTTTCAAGCTCAATAGCGAGAATCAGCTCTTTGATCTTGCGGGAAATACCACCACGGTTGGCGGAGGCGGCTTCATCGGAGAAGTAGACTTGCTTGATGAGCTGCTGTGTCAAGGTCGAACCACCTTGAACGCCTTGACCAGTCACAGTCGATATGACTGCACGTACTAAGGCAGACAAGTCTACGCCCGGGTGAGTATAGAATTTGCGGTCCTCGATCGCGACAGTAGCCTGACGAACATATGGGGAAATCTCGTCTTCTTTGACGACGAGGCGATAGTCTGAGTCGCCCTTATCCTCCCAAAGCACTACGCCATTGCGATCCAGATAAGTATTGACGGTTTCTGAAATAGTGAGGTCATTTAGCTCGATTTCTTTGAGCTGATTCTTATAATAGACAAATAAAGCCCCAACGCCAATGATGCCAAGAAGGATACAAGCTGCAAAAATTTTACCAATGCGCTTAAGTCCAGCTTTAGAAAACCAATAAGCCTTGATGCGCTCCCAACGGAAATGTGCAAAAAAGCGTGGAATCGGCTCCTTCGGCAACGGCTTCAATTGAGGCTCGGCTGCCGGCTTCTTCGGGGCTTTTTTTCGATTAACTAAACTCGAATACGCTCCATAAACTGTACGTTTCGCTGAGCGTTTTGATGAATCTTTCGCAGTTTCTGTCATACCTCTATTATAACACAATCCTTATCAATTATAAATAACAATTTTGTCACATTTGCGAGGTACAACAGGGAAGAATGAGGCCAGGTGGGCTGGTTTTGATGACAAAATATAAGATTATTTTCAGGAAATGACGACATCGGTATAACAGATAATAGGTCGTGGTTTTCAAAAATAAGCATAAACGGTACTTGACAATAAGGGTCATCCGTGCTAGTATTAAAAGAGGTCTTCTGAAAGGAAAGGCCTGGTTGTTGATTCTCTAAACTCCATTATAGTTGGGTTAAGGCTCGGTAAAACTGAGTAAAAGAGACTTTTGCAACAAATTTGTACCTTAAGGCTAAAAATATTGCGAAAAGGGGGAAAGTTCATGAGTAGTTCTACGAACGATATACTTGAAGAGCGGATGCGAGTATCGATACCGGTGCCGACACCGGCTGTGGGATTATGCCTCGCGCCACGGATTGGTGCAAAATTTGTGTATTCCCGCCCCAGATACTCTGGCGACGCGGCTATGAACTATTGTGCCGTGCTTGCTGCGCCGTTTTGGGTGGATAATCGGGGTGTTGAGCATCCTAGTTCGGATAATGATGCTATTGCTCAAATGGGGTCACCGTTCAACAAAAATGATTTGTATCAGGTGCTTGACGGCGACTATGACCATGAGTGGGCACTCTACGCTTTTGAGGTGGAAGAACACTATCTGCGGCTCTATTATTATAATCTGGAGTCGCCGATGCGGCGGGGCAAGATTGTCCTTGGTAAAAATTTCTCCTCGTTTCAGCTTAACTTCCTGATAGAAACACCGTATTTTGTCGACTTTGGTCAGAAACCTGACATAGTCAGGGAGACATATTCAGAGTTGTCTTACCAGCACTACGGTTCGTATAAAGTCGAGTACGCAGTGTTTATGCAGCGTTACTTTGTAAGCTATCGGGGATTGCTCAAGTGTATTCGTAAGCCGTATATGGATTGCGTGACGCAGATTTGCAAGAGAGAAATCTGTGAGGACGAAGCAGCGATGGGGCATATGCGCATTTATCACATGCGTCTTGAAGCGAAGGACTATGAGAATCTGGACGGCAACCGTCGCTGAAAGGAGGTAGTACTTCAAACCTAGTTTTCGCAAAAAACACCCCCGCTCGGAAGAGCGGGGGTTTAGCATTTTGCGGATTGAACTGTATTTGTCGGAGATGTAGCGGTTAGCGACAAGAATTTTAAATTTGACCAGCCATTTTCAGAGGGATAAAGCCGATAATTTCGCGCAGGAGCCAGAGTGGCTGGCTGCGGCACCACCATTGAGCAGCACAGGGATAGAATTGACTGGGCAAGTTGGGTGCTGGTTGCAAATTTAAGCCGAAAAGTTTGCCCTGCTTGAGAACACGTGGTAGATGGGCTTGGTGTGCGACCACGTGAACGACTGGGTTTCCACGAAGCTGACTTGCTTCGCGCTTGTCAAGAAGGAGCGGCTAAGCCAAAGATTATTTATTAAGTTTTTATTAAAAAGTCTAGCATTTGTAATTTTGGTATAGTAGAATGGTAATATAAGTGGTTCTGCCAAAATAACAGGACTGTATGGAAAGGTCGCTGTTTTGCCGTACAGTGAGGCGTAGGGCAAGATGGTAAGGTTATGTATTTAAGAGAGGAAACGTGGGTATGAAGAGGATCTTTAAGCTAAAGAACTGTATTATAGTTGCTTGCCTATTGATAGCGACAGTTTTAGTCGGTGCCATCGCGGGTTTTGGGCATAGTTATGCACAAATGCAAGAAGATATTTTATTAGACAATGCGATAGAGGATGAAGTCCTATTCCTCTCTGATATTCCATATACTAAAGCGCAAGTGGGTTGGGGGAAGGTAGCTCTCGATAAGACCCAGGATAACGGCTCTTTAATCCTGATACTAAATGGCTACTCGACGGTGTTCGATAAGGGTATCTGGGCGCACGCGACCTCCACGGTAGAATACGATATTACCAAGTACAAGGAAGATTACACCTACTTTACTACCTATTATGGCGTTAATACTACTGCTCAGAACAACGGTAACGGTGTAAAATTCTATGTCTATACTTCGGTTGACGGCAAACAATGGGATCTCAGGACGGATGCTGAGCCACGAGCAGTAACTAGTGGCAACGGAGCAACTCAGGTCAAGATCGACATTCGGGAGGCTAATTTTATTCGACTTTATGCTCATAATAATGGCTCGAATGGTTCAGATCATGCCGTGTGGGCAGATGCTAAGTTAGTCAAAGAGGGGTACACTGGCAACGTGGCGGTACCAGTAGAAGATTTTGATGCCGTGATTAAGGCGAACTACCAAAGTGGGCCGATTCAAAATGATATGAAATTAACTCTTCTACAGAGGAACTTTATTAAGAAAGTTGGGCAATATCAATTACGCAGCTTTATTAAGAGTGATCCAAAACATCGCGAGATGTTGGAGTGGTTCTTATATAATGAAGAGGCTTTGCGACTTTGGACTGTAGGCGGAAATCCGAATGGTTCTTACCTCAACGCTTTGCGAGTTTTGAGTAATCTGTATAGTGCACATAAGGCAGATTTGTCGAATGAAAATGTGACCAGCCTAGGTACGAAATATAAAGATCTATACCTGCGCATGATGTTGGCACTTTCGTTAACGCATTCTTCTAGTATTGGCTTGTGGATTGGCGGGAATCAGCTTTCGGATGCGGTAACACGCTACGAGATTTACAAAGATATGCATTTAAATAATAAGCTTGCTTCGAATGGTATGTTTGAGCGATTAACGGTCGAGGAAATGCGTTGGTTGATGCATGTCAACATTGATGATGAAGAAATCGAGTGGCTACGTGATTATTCGGCAAAACGCTATCCGAGTATAGTGGATCGTTTTAATCCTTATAAATACATCAAGTATACTTTTGGATATAGTTATTATCGACCACAATACTATAGTCAGGAGAATTACGCTAAGTGGGATCAGAAATATAATCTATCAGAATACAATATTACCTATAAGTCAGGCAAGCCAAAGCTTTGGATTGTCTTTGAAGAAGGCGCAGTCTGTGGTGGTCTTTCTAAAACCGCCGCCAACTTATATGGTGTCTGGGGTACTCCAGCGAGCGTGGTAGGACAGCCAGCGCATGCCGCTTATATCTATTATTATGAGGTTGGTGGTAAGGGCGCATGGCAGCTAGCGTATAGCGTTGTCAATACGGGCTGGGCCAATACGCAAGGATACTCGAGGATGCCAAATGACTGGGGTAATCTCGGGAGCGGAGTCGTAACCAATACCGGTACAATTCAGTCAGCTTCCTATTTCTTCCTTTCCCAGGAAGCCCAGAACGAATATGAGAAGTACGAGCAGGCTGAGTTGATTATGCTCCAGCAGGATGTCTATAAGAATGATAAAGCAAAACTAGAGCAGATTTATCGTGATACTTTAGCGGTAGAGAATATTCACTGGGAGGCTTGGCTGGGATTAGTGAACCTCTATATTGGTGACTCTTCAAAAACTGAAACAGATTTGATTAACCTTGCTACGGAAATCAGCGAAGCGTTGACTTACCATCCATTGCCAATGTATGATTTGACACGTAGACTGGGTACTAAGGTAACATCTCCAGAGAACCGAGCGCGATTGATGATGTTACAAGAGAAGACTTTACGTCAGGCAACCAAAGCGACGAGCGCGAATACCTTGCAGTACAAAGAAGTACCAGTGGTGGCTCAGGCTTTGCTTGGGGAGATTAACTCTGAGATCGCTACTTTCTCGTTTGACGGAACAAATGCTGGTAAGATTACCTTATCTCGACAGCTACAAAGTGCTCAAGTGAACTGGTCTTATAGCTTGGATGGTGGTAAGACTTGGAAGGATTGTTTTGAACACGCTGTTCAATTGACCGCCGATGAAATTGCAAGTATTACCGTCGATAACGATATCAAGGTGCATATTTCTGGTTTAGACTATTCTGCGGCAAATATCTATACGATTAATATTACCAAGCGCACATTCCCAAGTGGCGCCATCACGATTAATGATGAAGAGGATCGGATGTTTGGCGCCACAAACGAGATGGAATGGACTTTAACTCCCAATGACGGTGAAAGCTGGAGTTCGTTTGCTAATACAAATCCAATCTTTAGTGGCAATAAGCGGGTTTACGTGCGCATTGTTGCCAGTGGCACACAGATCGCAAGTGATCCAGTTTATTACACATTTACTGCAAATAACTCCGATGATACGAAGTGGTATATCCAGTCGAAGAATCTGAGCGTCGTTGATACAAGTGCTACTAGTGCGGGCAATAAGGATAATATTTTAGATGGAAATGTCAATACCTATTGGCGTGCTCAAGACAAAATCATGCCTGCCCATGTAACAATTAAGCTTAACGAGCCACGTTATATCTCGGGGTTAGATTATGTGCCAGACAAGAGTGCTAAGTATTTAACGTTTGTTCCTTATGGACGTGCTCGTAATGTTAAGATTTATGTCAGTATGAATGGAACGGATTGGGAATTAGCGGCGAGCAAACAGAATTTGGGCGATAATGATGGGTTGAAGCATATTCAGTTCCCAGAGCCAAAGAAGGCTTTGTATGTTAAGTTTGAGGCGGAATCAGTGTATGATAGCGAGTATACTCTTCTGGCGGTTTCTGTGATTAAACTATATGAGAATGTTTTAGTTAACGATACTCCTCGTGCCGATGTAAACTATAATATTATCAATCCAACCAATCAAAGTGTGACTGCCGAGTTGATTAACCCGATTCGTCCAATTACTGTCACTAATAATGATGGCAAAACTACCTATACTTTTACCGAAAATGGTTCATTCACATTTGAATTTGAAGATGCAGATGGCAATAAAGGCACCGCAACAGCGACGGTAGACTGGATCGACAAAACTCCACCAACAGCTAATGTGACTTTTAGTACGACCGAGCTTACTAATGAAGAAGTCGTGGCGACGCTGACGTTCGATAAAAAACCGATCACGATTCTTTCAAAAGATGTACAGATTGCTGAGAACCCAGTAGATAAGACTCAGACGATTACTTTCTTAGAGAACGCTACTTATGAGCTAGAGTTTATGGATCAATTAGGCAATATTGGCACTAAGACGATCGCGGTGGATTGGATTGACAAGGAAGCTCCAACGGCCGAATTTGAGTACAATACGATCCATATGACTGATGAGCCAGTCACTGTAAAATTGGTGCCTAATGAGCCAGTGACAATTACCAATAATGACGGCAAGGATACATATACTTTTGATACTAATGGCGAATTCACCTTTAAGTTCGTCGATCAAGCGGGTAACGAAGGCTCAGCGACTACTCGTGTGACTTGGATCTCGGCGCAAGTAGCTCGCTATGAGCTTGAGTATTCGACTGAACAACCGACTAATCAAGATGTCACAGTGACTTTGGAGCTTGAGGAAGGTTATCGTATTATCAATAATGGTGGCAGTAACGTCTATACCTTTACGGAAAACGGTAGCTTTGATTTTCAATATGTGGACGGTGATGATGTCAGTAATGTTGGCGCTGTTACTGCTTTTGTGGACTGGATCGACAAGACTCCTCCAACTGCTGAGTTAGAGTATATCAAAGAGAAAGAGAAAGTCACGGTCAAGGTTATCAACCCAAGTGAAGAGATTACTTTCAAGGAAGGTAATGGCGTCTATGTATATACGGAGCTAGGTGAATACGAGATCATTATCTATGATAAGGTGGGAAATGAGAGTAAATTAACCGTTGTTGTCGACTCGATGGGTGATGATACTGATCCACCAATAGATCCAGGTGACGGTGATGGCGACGGAGATACCGATCCAGACGACGGGGATGAAGATGGTGATGGTGACGGCGATGATAAAGAGGACCCTGATGATGGCAATGAGAAACCAGGCGGCGATGGCGATAAGGAAGACCCAGACGAGCCAAATCTTCCAGGCCATCCTGACAATCCAAGCAATCCAGACCAGCCTGACAATAATAATGATTCCAGCATTGATGAGCCGATTGATGTAGTAGTACCGCCAGTTTTGCCTGGTCGCCCTAGCTTACCAGATAACATTGTCGCCGATATTGGTAATAATGGTTCAGCTAATACTCAACAGCCTGAATCAGAAAACAAGCAGTTTACCCTAGGCAATGTGTTGATCGAATTGCCAGCTGGTGTAGATCTTGGTAATGGTACCTTGAAGAATGATAGCTTCGAGTTACCAGATGAACTCAAAGATCGATTTGGCGCAGCAAGCGAATTTTACCATTTCTATGTATTGAATGATAAGTCTGAGAAGACAGGCTTGCAATCGGAAAAACCAATCAAGATTAGCATCAAACTCAATAAATCCAAACATCTTGCTGGCGTATACGAGATTACGGACGACAATACTGTCAAACCGGTCAAATATACCAAGAATGGTGACAATGTTGAGCTATCCACGAATGGGCTAGGCAAATATGTAGTTTCATATGAAGAGCTAAGCGCATCTGATACTGATACAGACGGTGATTCTAACGCAGAGGAAGATAAAGCTGAGCAGAAAGAAAACGACAACAATTGGCTGATTTGGGGCGCGGTTGCAGGTGGCGTAGTGGTCGTGATGGGTGCTGGCTTCTACTTCTTCAAAAAGCAGTAAGCATATTGGTGGCTAGCGGTATGCGAATTAACACACGATGTCCGTGATGACAATACGTAGCGACATATAAAATGGCATGTACCAATGGAACCCTCGGATTATCCGAGGGTTCTTCAGGAACAAAAAAGATACCAGATAGCTCTGGTATCTTTTGCTTTTTAATCTAGAAAGTTATTTGACGACAGAGAACTTGTTTTTGCCACGTTTGAGGAGCGCAACTTGATTGATCTGTGTGTCCGCTGTGACTTTCTCGCCATTGATAGTAATAGCACCAGCGGCAGCAAGCTTACGAGCCTCACTCTTGCTTGAGGTTAGTCCAGTTTCGACGAGAGCATCGAAAAGCATGACCCCCTTTTTGCTACAAGCGAGAAATGCACCAAATTCAGCTATCTCATCTTCAGCTAGGTCAGTTAAGTTACCGCCAAAGAGCCTTTCGGTTAAGTTCGCAATAGCTAGGGCATTAGCCTTGCCATGGACGACTTCGGTCGCGCCTAGAGCGAGAGCTTTCTGGGCGGCGCGGCGTTCCGGATGTTCCTTTTGCTCGAGCATGAGCTGATCAATATTTTCCTTATCGAGCAGGGTATAGATCTTAATAAGGTACTCTACAGATTCATCAGGCTGATTAAGCCAGAATTGGTAAAAATCAAAGATTGAAGTTTTCTTCGCGTCGAGCCAGATTGCGTTGCCTTCAGACTTGCCAAATTTGCGTCCAGTCACTGGGTCGATCACAAGGGGCGTTGACCAGGCGTCAGCAGTGGCATTTTCCAACCGTTTGATGAGGTGGATACCAGTTGTGCAGTTACCAAATTGATCGGCCCCACACAACTGCAAATCGATACCGTAAGTGCGATAAAGATGTAAGAAATCATAGCCTTGAATCAGGGTGTAAGAAAACTCTGCGTAAGAGATCCCTGAACCACCCTCACCAATGCGATTCTGGACGAATTGGCGGTCAAGGAGTTGTGTCATCGAGAAGCTTTTGCCGACTTCACGCAAAAAGCTCAGATAATTGATGTTCTTGAACCAATCATAATTATCTACCATCACCAGATCATCAGTGCGGATTACTTGCTGCATTTGCTTAGCGATACAGGATTTATTGTGTTCTACTTCGTCGAGCGATTTGAGGTCGCGTTCGCCGTTTTCTTTTGGGTCACCGATCTGACCAGTCGCGCCACCAGCAAGCAGGTAGGGCTGATAGCCATGACGCACAAAGCAAGCACACATCATGAGTGCTGCTAGATTACCGATGGTTAGGGAATCAGCAGACGGATCGGCACCAAAATAAAATTTCTTGCTTGGCCGTGTATCCAAGTCTGCAGGTTCTTTGATAGAAGTTTCGGCGTGAAAGCCTCGCCACAGTAGCTCTTCTGATAATTTCATACCCATTATTATACCATAAAATTAGAGTAAAATTGGTAATCGGAGATAGTCCAATCTCAAAAACCCGAGGTCATATTGACAAAAATGAAAAAGTGTGCTACAATGGAAAGATAAGACCTATGCAAAACTAGGTAGTAGGTTAAGTTTTTGTTGTAGAAATTAGAAAGAGGTGAATATATCGCATGAGAATGCGAGAGTATCAGTATTACGCTAAATGCGGAAATGAAAGTTCTCCCTTCCTGATTGTCGCGCGGAGTCCCTCCGAAAGCCATATAGGCTGTGGCCTGAGTAGTATGGCTTTTCTGACCAGCCAGACTTTATTCTATGACTGGTTTGTCTTGCACGGTCCGGGCTTGGATATGCGGGTAGGAGACAGTATTACTAGCCGTGTTGGCGCTAAGATGTTAGAGCAGTTTGAGCACGTAGTTCTGAAAAGGGGTGAGTGCTTCGATGAAAGCTGGCGAAAGCGCGAGCGGCCAATGGGCAATTATTTCTCTGATTCCGAGCGCTGGAAAGTGGTTGCTTTGCGCATTGTGCCGCAATACCTCCAGTTCGGAGTGATCGACTTGTCAATGCTGGATGCTTATGATGGGGTCGCTCAGGATGAGGATGAGGTAGACCTTACGCAACGTGCCTTTTGGCTTCAGATAGATTGGCGATACCTGAACTTATACTATCTGGAAATACAGGAGCCACGATCGGCCCCCAGCACATTGCCGCGCACCTATATGATTGTTCCGCAGGCGGATTTTGTGACCATTATCGAGCAGCCCAGGGCACTTGATAATGGTGGGGAACGGGATCAGATAATTTATACCATGAATAAGTTTTCCGATCGGCGCGGGATGGCGTATATTGAGGTGCATGAGTACTTGGGCTAGATTACGCTAATTTTGGTTTCTACATCGCGGACGGTCGTGGCGAAAGCTACGGCCGTTTTTTCTATGGTATAATGGAGATATAATTAAGCGGAGATTTTATGTATCAAGCCCCAATCATTAAGAAAAAAGTGTTAGCTTTTGATATTGATCAGACTTTGAATGTGGCGAAGACTCCGATTCCTCCTGAAATCGCCGACGTTTTGGTAAAATGTTTGAATTATTTTGAAATTTGCCCGATTTCTGGACAAAAATTCGAGCAGTTTTTGATTCAGATTGTCGATAAGCTAAAGGAGGCTGGTGCCACGGAAGAGCAGCTGACGCATCTGCACTTATTTGCGGCTCAGGGGACGCAATATTATCGTTACGGTACCGATCGACATGACTGGGAGCAGGTTTACAATTACCCACTCAAAGAGGAAGACGTTGTAAAAATCACAACAGAATTGGAAAAAGCCGCTCGTGCCTTAGGCTATTGGGAAGAGGATAAACTGAAGCCAGGGGACGAGATCATAGAGAACCGCTTATCGCAAGTGACTTTCTCAGCTTTGGGCCAAGCCGCGGGTACGGAAGAGAAATACGCTTGGGATCCAGACATGAAGAAGCGTGAACAAATCGTCGAAAAATGCAAGGCGGAATTACCAGATTTTTTGTACGAGATCGGCGGTACTACTTCGATCAACGTAGCAGCTCCAGGTATGAACAAGGAGTTTGGTATGACACATTTGCTGGAAGAACTGCAAGTTGCTAAAGATGAAGTGCTGTACTTTGGTGATATGACACAGCCAGGTGGCAATGATTACCCGGTGGTGCAGATGGGCTTTGACGTTATTACGGTGCGCTCGCACGAAGATACGCTGTATGCCTTGAGGGGCATCTTGGGGATTCTGTAAATCTTGTCAGTAATAGCGATTAGGCATGAGCGAGTTTTGTATTTTTAATGCACTAGCTAAATTAAAATTTATGCTATAATTGTAGTATGAAATCATTTATCGTGGGCAATTGGAAGATGAATTTTTCCGTTGGTGAATCTTCCGTATATCTTCATAAGCTTTCGCAGCGAATACGGGCATATCGCGATATTGAGGTAGTCGTGGCTCCGTCATTTTTGGCACTACAGCCATTGTCTTTGCAGATTGACCGCAAAAAAATGCGTCTAGCAGCTCAGACTGCAAATGCGCGTGATTTCGGACCATATACGGGGGAAGTTTCTTGTACGCAACTCAGGGGAATTGTGGATTATTGTTTGGTAGGGCATTCGGATCGCCGCTATTTGTTCCATGAGAGTGATAAGGAGATCCGTGCGACGGTGGCAGCAGCTATTCGCAACCAAATTCGACCGATTCTATGCCTAGGTGAAACTGCTACAGAAAAGACTTTTGGCGAAACTCACGATGTTTTGCGAGATCAGCTTCTGGGGGGGTTGTCAGAGGTGTCGCAAGAAGATTTGGATAAGGTTGTCTTGGCTTATGACCCAGTCTGGGCGATTAGTACGACGACCGATGCTCACTTGGCCTCTCCAGATGAAGTAGGCGAGAATGTGAAGTTCTTGCGTCAAGTTTTGGCTGATACTTATGGTAAAGATATTGCCGAAAAGATGTCTATTTTGTATGGCGGTAGCGTTAACCCATCGAATGCCGGGGCTTATTTAACGATCCCTGGAGTGAATGGTTTGATCATGAGTAATGCTAGTTTGGTCGCGGATCAGTTTGTAGAAATTGTCGAAATTGCCAAAAGGGTGCAATCATAAATGGATAAAAACACTGGACAGGGTATGGATCGGATGACAGTTGCAGATCATGCAGCTGGCGATGCTGTGCCTCCAGTGGCGCCAGTACGTTCGGCAAAAGATGCGATTAATGCGATGTATGCTCAGGGTGGTGACAAGAAGTTGAGCAACTATCTCGCAACTTCGGCGAAAGAGATTATTAATGCTAGCACTCGTCCTGGTGGCGATACCCGATCGGCGTCAAATCTCCACCGTGGCTCGATCCCGCGCAAGATGGAATCGGCTCGCCCGTCGGCGTCAGGATTATTTAAGACTGCTAAAGGCGCGCCGGAAGCAGTACCAGAGAACGTGTCGGTCGCTATGGATCCATTGGCTCGCAAGACTACGTCAGTACCTAGGCCGCGTGCAACCAAAGCCCCAGTCACACCGTCTGTGGTCAAGACTTCACTTAAGCTTGGTCCGAAGAAAACTCCTGTGACAATGCGACCACAAGGACAGCCAACTCGTCGCCGTAGTATGGACATGAAGAAGCCTAAAGGTGCTACGGCTTTGGCGCAGCTTTTGGCGGAGCGACAGGCTGCCCCGACCACACTAACTACTCCTACCGAGGTAAGTTCTGGCGCTGAGGAGTCAGTTCGCGTCATGCAAGAGGCTGCACGTCAAGTGACCGGTCAGCCAGAACCGATCAAAGTATCGCGCCCAAAGAAACGCACGACCAAGGGCTTGATGCAAGATGTTGTACGTCCAGTAAAAAAAGTTATGCCTACTGCGCCAGCTCCTGAAATGGCGGCTCGATCAGCATCATCACGTGCAAAAGGTCCCATCGACTCATTTAAGCGACGCTTCCGCCCAGCGCCAAAGGATTTTGTGGCCGAGCCAGAAGTGCAGGCAGAGAGCTATGCGGGCTTTGCGGCTGATGATATGAATCCTCCTATGGACCCGCCGAAACCACCAGTCGAGATCTACGGTATGATGGATGAGGAACCAACTGGCAAACCAGCCAAACTTGGGGTGGTAGAAGATTACCATCCGCAGGGCGATGTGGCAGGATCGGGGCTTAATGAAAACAAAGTTGCACAGGGAAGTGGCAAAGCTTCACCGGACAACAATAAATATGCTTTGGGCGGTCAGTCTCCGTTTTTCTTGAAGTCGGTACGCGTAGAGAAGCGACCATTATCGGACGGTCCAGCGAAAACTAAGGGGGATGTGGAGGGCACGTTATATGAACGTCCAAGCACCGAACCAATTGCTGGGAAGAATATCTACGAGAAAAGGCCGAGCAAAAAACAAAGTTTACCGACCAAACCAACGGTCATTATACCGGCTAGTCGTCGTTCTAAAGCGCCTTTGATCTTGTTGCTGTTAATTACGGTCATATTAGGTGCAGCGGTTGGAGCTTTTGTCTATCTTTTCTTCTTCTCTACCTCTGGGATGTCGGTGTAGAATAGGGGATTATTGAGTCCTGCTACCGTGAGGAGATGAGTTGAGCGTTCTGACGTGTCAGCAGAAGGAGATTATTGGATATAACCATTGACTTTTTGAGCAAAGTGTGCTATAATGAAAGTATAGGTATTATATAATACCTAGGTAATTTTCAATAACCTTTCTCAGTAAGGTGGGCTAGGCTGGTTTTTGGTGGCGCAGAGTGCAGGGGTGGTTCTTTCTGCGCTGCTAAAAAACAGCAAAAAAATAAAAAAGCCCCGCTAACTGAGCAAAGGATTCGACTTTAGCCGAGAAGAATTCTGGGAACGAACGCACCTTGTGCGAGTAGGGAAAGGCAACACATGGCTATGGAGTATCTTTACATGGATCAGGGAGCCGAACATCTGGAGGTCTTGCAAAATTTCAGAGGTCTGCAGTGGTACTACGATGGTGGTGATGTTTTGGAAATTCTTGATGAGCATGGTGATCAGAAAGCGTTCTTCTATGTCCAGCCGTGTACTTGCTACCTGCTGCAGCGCCGTAATCAGTCTGCTTTGCAGGTACATGAGGTGACACCGCCTCGCTTTTGCGTGGATGTGTTGGCCTGGATGTTTGGTTTTGGACGGAAGCAGCGCTGCGACGACTATAATAGCTTCGTTCAGGCTTGCAACGAGTACCAAGCCACACACCCAGATCTGCGGTTCATTGAGAACGGGATTGAACAGTACGGGATGTGCTTCAGGTACGCTTTTGCACTGCGGGATGATCGCGCATATCCGGTAGCTTATTACTACAGATTGCCCGGTGATACTAATTGGGCTTTTTTTGGTAAGGAACTGGAATATGAGATCGTTGCCAATATGCACCGCGCTTTGGGGAAGTTTAAGTACCCCCTACAGTACATGATTCACCTTTTTAGGTGCGTTACGATGTCATACCCAGTAGAAACTCGAGAGTTCTTTCGGGATACGCTAGGACACCGCACTGAGAAAGTGCATTATGCGAGTGATCCTGAGGGTGGGTTCTAAGAGGCGAGTCGAAAAGCCCCTGGTTGGTCGGGGGCTTTTTCATGGCACTACAAACCTCCGGCATTAACCGGAGGGTATTAATCATTGCTTGGTGCTGGTGCGAGTGGAGGTAGTCGAAACCTCATCTCAAGTTTGGAAAACTTGCATACTAACCGCTGTACTACACTCGCGTGATGTATTCATTATAACACAAAAATTGTGAAACCAGTGAAATCAGCTGATTTTCTGGATTTACTAGTGAAGATACCTTTATAAGTACCATCAAAAAAGCACCTTCTGGCGCTGTTTTGAACGATATGGGGTGGGATACTGGGATCGAACCAGCGACCTTCTGGACCACAATCAGACGCTCTAACCATCTGAGCTAATCCCACCAGATGTGACCTAATTATATCACCTTTAGATAAGAAAGGGAAGTAGGATTTTCTCAAAGTATGCTCACCGTCCAGAAATTATCCTGGATAGTCTATTTGTAGAGCAAGCCGACTTTTCCAAGGCGTAAAAAGCATTGACATAATAGAACATCTGTGATACAATAGAAAGAGGAACCCGTGTCAGGATACTGGTGTGGGGACTGTACTTTATGAGGGAGGGTGTTTGATGACATCACATTTGCACATCGTCCGGCCAAAGACAAAGGCGGACGAGGCGGCTCGTTTACGGAGCCGTAGCGAAGCTAAGGTGGAACGCGGATTGCGGCGCTATGCGAGAGCATATTACTTTCGCGAGAGTTTGCGCACGAAATTTCCTTGGCCCCTGCTGTTTGTTTTGTTGATTGGTACGATTATGTCGCTGTCGCTTTGCGTGTTTGCAGGCGATATCAGAACAGCGGTAGGGTTGCTGTATGGCTTCCCGAAAATTGCCGCTCTGGTCAGCATTATGACAGTGATAATTTCAGGGATCGCGGGTGTGCTCTGGCTACTGTCGACGTGGTTCAAAGCCTGTACCTTTGCGTCCGAGGCAATTTTGGGCGCAAAGTGCTGCCAAGACATTGTCGAGTACTACGAGTTCGATGTACTGGGTAATGGTCCGTTTTGCCGCTGGCATTAATCAGTGATCAAGCCCTTCAGACCACCTCAAAAGAGGTGGTCTTTTCATATCTAAGATCCTTGAAAGATCTGACTTTATTTACGTATGGCGAAGTTTGCTGTGTATTATCAGATCAGGAGTACTTTCGCATAAGAAAATTGGTGTGTGCAGAGGAGGGAATTTTCTAAATTATAAAATGGTATTGACAATTTTGCATATCTGTGCTACACTGAGAGAGTGAAGTAGTGGCAATACAGTCACTAAATCAAGTAGCTTAGGAGGTAATTACAAATGGGAATCATGAACTTCATTCTGGGTACGCAGCTGGATGATCAGCCGGCTAAGCCGCGGCGCCGCTCCGATAAGGACGCGTTCCGGGACCCCGCTGACGCTAAGAAGTCCAGCAAGCACAAACCTGCGAGCGGTAACGCCATTGCGACGCCGCAGTATGCGGAGCACTTCCCCATCCCGACTGATATCCAGCTCTTTTACGTCTCTGATAATTTTCGTGCTACGCCTTATCAGTACTTTCTCCACCTGATTGACAGAGAGGATTCGGAGAAGGAGGCGTTGAGGGAGATTGAGGCGCGGAAGAACTGCGGAATTATCAAGGAGGTCTACTACTATGTGGACGCTGCAGGCAGTCGGCTGCGGCCGGTATCGGACGAGCTGCAGGAAACTCTCCTGAAGGACCGAGCCAGGTTGCAGAAAGAGTATGAGGAGGCCAAGGCCGAAGACGATCGCAAGAAGCGGCAAAATAAGGCGCAGTCTGCCGAGCAGGGTGGAGCTGGTGGTCTGACCACTGACGCAGTGGCTGAGCTTGCGGAGCGCTTTGCCAAGAAGATGGGCGCGACTGACGACGAAGCTCTGTGGGCCGCAGCGGTCGCTATTGATGCGGCGCTGGCTGGCCCTATTGGAGCCACGGGTATCCAGAAGGCGGTCAAGGACGCACTCACGCGAATCAGGAATGCCCCGCCTGACGAGGAGGGTAAGAAAGACGACGACGCCGATGGTGGCGCGCCGGAACCTCTGTCTGGTGGCAGTTCTGATGATGGCGGTGATCCGTTCACTGAAAACGATACCTGAGCATTTACCCCCAACCCGAGAGGGAATCATATTATCCTCTCATCGACCGCCCCTACGGGGGCGGTTTTTCTTATCCCTAGAAAGCTATCGGATTGTTCGAGGGGTCAGTACCTCTATAATGAGATGCTTGCAGTAAGCAGTAATAAAGGAATACAAGAGGCTCTATGAGGGCGATTTTATACCATGAACTTTTTGAAAATTCTAACATTATAAAATAAGCATAAACATTATGCGTGAGTATCGTCAAGTTTGCAGTACCTCTATACATAAGCATTTTGAAAGTTGTAAAAATGTGTCAATGTACCTCTGCTATTATTTCGTCTAATAGATAGGTTTACTTTTTAAGCTAAAATAGTAAAATCGCTATTGACTTTTTTGCATTTGTGTGCTAGAATGGAAGTAGTCTGGGAAGGTTGTGGGAGCAGCCTCGCCAGAGGTCCATTTACAACCGAATCATCCCAGATACAATTGAATGATTGTATCTGTTTTTAATATATTTATGTCAAAACATTATTGTCCTAGGCATTAGCATTACCCTAGTACCAGTTGCTGGTACCATCCCCGCTTTATCAAGAGTAGAGGGACGGTACCCCCTCCTCTCTTGTTTTAATAAACAAATTTATTAGGAGGTGCAACCATGACAATGGTATTGCAGATGTGTTTCGCTCTCGTGGCGATACTGCTGGCTGGATGCTTTACTGTAGGGGCCTACAGATATGGCAAGAATGCCAGAAAAGGTGACATGTTTGGACGTGCCACAGCTGCTGTGCTGTGCACAGTAATGGCTGTCGGCCTGGTGGCTAACAGTGGGGTATTTGGAGTATTCACTAACCGTGATACGACCGTATTCCCCGACGGCGCCCCGCCGGAATTTACAGCGGCGGGCGAGCTGGAGCCTGAAAGTGAGCAGCGGTTTGAGCCTTTGGATCTGGTGGATCTGACGGCGGACCAAATCGCGGAGTTCATGAAGGACTATACCCGGCAGTTTAGCGACGCTTCTCTTAGTGGAGAGCGCGCCGCTGAGCGCAAGGTAGCGATCGCTGCTTATGGCAAAGAGTTTGAAGCTCCGGTAAACTTCCCCTTGACTGACTGGCTGGATAAGCTGGACGGGATCAAGAGTGGAAAAATCGGAGACGAAGAGCTCCTGCAGCTATGGGAAAAGACTCTGCACGTGATCGTTCAGGATATCATCTCGAACCCAGTATCCACACGTATGTGGTTGCTGGAATTCTCCAAGATTCCCGAGATCATGGAAAACAATGCCATCTGGATTACCCCGGCACTCGAGTCGTACAATGAGTACTATTCTAGGGTTAAGGGTGAACTTGACGCTGATGGTAATGAGCTGCCCTATGCGATGAACGCGCTCCTGGTGCGTTCTGCCGACGACCCCAAGATTTATCTGGTCACGGATCAGCAAGTGGAGATTGCTGTAAAGATCGCAACGATCTTAATCGGCAACTTCTCGTTTAATGGCATCACTACCAAGACGAGTATCCGCAACTGGGAACACAATGGACATGGCGAAGCTTCTTATTCCAGCGTTGTTGAGAGTAAGAAACAGGAAAGTCTCGAAGCGATTGAATTGGTTTCCCGTTATAAGAACGGGGATTTGAAGATCTCGATTGGCATTGACCTGTACGATCAGAGACTGGAAAACTTCCCCTTGACCGAGCCTCAGCCTGTGAAGCAGCCTGAGCCGGTGAAGCCGGTAGATCCGCCGAAACCTGAGCCGAAGCCCGACCCTGTGGAGCCCAAACCGACTCCGCAGCCGGATCCGGATTACGAACTGACCATTAAGTATGTGTATGAGGATGGCAGTACTGCTGCCCCGACCTACACAAAATGGTTGCAGCCGAGAGCTTCCTACAGTCGGAATAGCCCCAATATTCCTGGATATACTCCAAGTCAAGCGACTGTGTCTGGCAAGATGCCGGCACGTCCGCATACCGAAACGGTAACCTACTACCGCAATGAGGCGGCTAAAGCCGATCTCCTGATCCACTACAAGTATAAGGATACGGGCCTGATCGCGGCAGATGACTACCGTGCAACTGTGGCAGTCGGAACTAAGTTCGACGTACCATCGCCAGAAATCGAGGGATATACCGCTGACAAGAAGATTATCAGTGGCACCATGACCGAGGCTGGTTACGAGACAACCGTCTACTATACACGGAATGAGCGGAACTTGCACATCGATTATTTTTACGAAGGAACGCGCACGCCTGTTGTAGGCGCGCCGGCGTATGATGGCAAGTATGAATATGATAAACCCTATTCCGTGAATAGTCCTTTCGTTCAGGGTTATACTCCTGATCGTTGGGTAGTGTCTGGTACGATGCCAGATCATGATGTTTATGAAGTAGTCTACTATTCTAAGGACTACGTCCTGCCTGTCAATCCGCCGAAGGATGGCGAGGGCTGGAAGGATCCTGCAGATGATCCTGTAAACAATGGCAACGGCGACAACGGTGGTGGTAATAACCAGTCGTCTGACGGTGATGGGGTATGGCAGCCGACTACGCCTCCCGTGGAAGACCTTCCTGGTGAAGACCAGTCGGGTGATACTACGCCTACTCCGCCGCCTCTTAATCCTGATGATGATCATGATTCTTCCGGTACGGGAGGAGAGGATCATCCGATCGAGGATGGCAATGGTGGGGCTACCGATGGTGGCGATCCGCCTCCTCTGGTAGAGAATCCGCCTCCGGATGACACCATTGGTCAAGATACCGATACTGGGGAGATTACGTCTCCTGGTGACGAGGGATCCAATGGCGGCGCAATTCCGGAGCCCTGATCGTTAACGACCGATAAGGTCTTAATATAAAATAAGTTTTGACATATATACGCTCTTTAATCCCCCTGGGAGCTTCGGCTCCCGGGGGTAACCCTAGATATGAATTGTGTTTGAGATGATTCGGTTGACGGATTTGATGGAGTTTAACAACTTGGACCAGAATTACTAAATTTAACTAAAATAATTAATCTTTTTGAGAGGAGATTATTATGAATAAAGCAGTTAAAAGTACGCTTGCTATTGCTGCTAGTGCAGCTATGGTAGCTGGCGTAGTTGTGACTCCTTCGCTGGTATCAGCGTGGGGTGACAACGGTGGCGGTCGTCCATCATATACCATCGACCAAATTAATCAAGGTGTTTTAGGCAATAAAATTGTCTTCAACTCGATTAGCAATAGCGTGATTGGCAGCGAAAAGAACTTCGTTGGTGCACGCGAAAACACTGGCGTGAACGCTGGTGCAGCTAATGTCTGGAATGGTAACGACATTACTGTAAAAGATGGTCAGGAATATTTGATCCGTCTTTACGTTCACAACAATAACCCAAATGGTGTGAATGCCATTTCTCGTAACACGCGTGTAGCATTCAGCCTCCCAACCACCTCAGCTAAGCAAGTTCAGGTAAATGGTTTTATTTACTCTGACAACGCAACTCCATCTGAGTATTGGGACTATGTAAACTTCAATAGCGACCAGGCTTTCCACTTGGAATATGTCTACGGTTCTGCATTATTGGAGAACAATGGTATCGGTGCTAATGGCGGTATCAAGCTCGGTGACGAGATTGTGACCAAAGCTGCTTCTGAGCGCGGTGTACAAATCGGTTATGACAAGCTTGACGGTAACGTTCCTGGCTGTTATACCTATGCCAACTATGTAACTATCCGCGTCAAGGCTGTTTTCGATACTGATTACCGCATTGAGCAGAAAGTTCGCTTGGCTGGTACTACTGAATGGAAAACTAGCGTAGATGCTAAAGTTGGTGACAAGGTTGAGTTTCAAGTTCAATACAAAAACACCAGCAATGATGCCATCACTCATCGCGATGTAACCATTAAGGACATTTTGCCAAAGAACATGCAGTACGTAAAAGGTACTACTAAGCTCTTCAATTCTAACCATCCAAATGGTATGAATATCTTGAGCGATACTATTACTGATTACGGCATCAACATCGGTCACTATGACAAGGGTGCTAA
Organism: Candidatus Saccharimonadota bacterium; assembly: GCA_003979185.1. Taxonomy (GTDB): domain Bacteria; phylum Patescibacteriota; class Saccharimonadia; order Saccharimonadales; family Saccharimonadaceae; genus Nanosyncoccus. The sequence continues at coordinate 27,251 of RYWJ01000008.1, forward strand.
TGCTTATGTACGTTTCACTGCTGAAGTAGTGGACAAGAGTTTGCAGTGTGGTTCTAACACACTTGTAAACTGGATACAAGGTAGTGTTGGTAAGAAAACCATCCAAGATTATGCAACTGTAGTTTTGAACAAAGTTTGCGAGAATCCTGGTAACAACAAACCAAACGAACTCCCAAATACTGGTCCAGAAGCTGTCGCTGGCGGCGCTATCGCTGCTGGTTCTATCGTAACTGCTGCTGGCTACTTCATTGCTAGCCGCCGCAACTTGCGTTAGTCATATTGACCGCTCCATGCAAGACTAGAACTAAAGACCCCTCGAAAGAGGGGTCTTTAGGTTGTTTGACATGTCGGAATAATGGAGGTAGAAAATGACCGCCCCTTGAAGGCAGGGCGGTCAGAAACTTTGGGGGTGAGTAGATGGAACTAACTGGATTTCCATACATACTCAAAAACGAGGAGGTAGAACGCGAGTTTGCGCTGTGTCAACTATAATGGCGTGACCCAAATATTCCTAACTCGAAGCGAAGCGCCTGAAATCTAAGATAATGGTACGTCTTGGTCATGGAGTGATGAGCGTCGGGGTGGGAATTGAGTATTCGATGGCTGGAGATGAAATGAAAATGACAGAGCGTGGGCTAGCCGAGCGTCGGGGGTGGGGTTAGTGGTGGATGCTGGGGTCGGATGGGTGGCCACAATTACTGCAAAATGCACCAATGTAGGTGGTGTGACAGATAGGGCAGTAATGGATAACAGGCGGTGCACCGCTGGAGCCGGGAGAGTCATCTGAAAGCATGTCGAAGCCGGGTGTTGGTTTCCAATAGGTGCCGTTGCGACGCTCCTTGCGCTCTTTTTCAAGCATTTCTTGACAACGCTTTTGACGCATTTTGTACTCTGGCCTATGCGCACAGCATCGTTTGGCGTTTCTTCTGAAGAAGTGCCATCTGTGGCATATTGGACAGAATTCGCCACAGATACTGTGGATTTCATCGGAAACGCTCCAGCATATGCTTTCAACCGTTTCACGTATCCATTGAGTAAGAGAACGTCCTCGACGCAAATAATTGAGTATGAGAAGCGCAATTGTCCAAACAACGATTATTTCACACCAATCAGAGTACGACATATAAGTTGCTCCTTTCTATAAAATAAATACGAAAGATATAGAGTTGAGCAAAAAGCAAGTCTGGCGATAGTTAAAATAACCTCCTTCATTTTTAAATTACCAGACTTGTTTGCCTACCAGATTATTGTAGCGGATTAGTGAGGAAAAGGCAAGTTTAAGCAGCTTAGCTAAGGATTATTATTTTGATTGTTATTCTGACGATTTTGCCGTTGCTGTTGTCGGCGGGTGCGGATATCGGCGTCTTCTTGAACGATGATTAAGCCACCTGGACTTTCTTCAGCGCCAGAAACTACTACTGGACCAACCTTGCCAGATAGGGTACTATCAGGATTTCGCGTGAGGATATTATTGCTATTCTGGGATGGCGTAGATGTAGGGGTTCTTGGTGCTGGGGCAGGTTGTGTAGAGTGCTGAAGCTTGAGATTCTGCGGACTGATTTTATTAACTCTGACGACTTGGCCGCTAGTGTCCTGGAAGCCTTTGTCATGGGCGATTTGCAAAGCTTCTTGTAGCTGGGCGGCCGACTCTTCGGAGTGCATGTCGCTGGCGAGAGACTGCTGGATATTGGTGACGAGATTGCTATACTTGGTCATATCCGCTGTGGCGGCAGCTTTAATGGCAGGATCGCTAGACGCTGCGTTGGCAGATAAGTCTTGCCATGACGGAGCACTCTTGATCTCGCTGGTAATAGAACGTAGGGAAGTAGAGCTGGCGCGACCAATAGCCTGAGAGCCGACCGAACGCGTGGTGCTACCATCCGCCATAGCTCCGTGAGCATAAGCAGCGGAACGGATCTGCTCAATGTAGCGATACGAATCGGCATCGGGCTTAAAAATGCTATCTGGTGACAATGCTTCATCGGCAATGCGGGCGAGTGTATTGATACTACGAGAAGATACTTCGCCATTACGCATACCGTGTAAGATAGACTGCAAGGCCTGGGGCTTGAGTTTGCTAAAGTCTTCGGTATTCATACCACTGAGACCTTCATCAACGTAGGCCGATGACCGCCAGAAAGTTGAGTTTGGATTTTCTTGGTCAGAAAGCTCCTGAAGCTTACCTGCAATTTCAAACTCACCCGCAGCAAGATCGCCGACCAAACGCGGAGATTCTGGATTGTCTTTCTTGTAATCCTTGGCGTATTTTTCGATCGAAGACTGAAGTCTGCCAAACGATCCTTTCAGGCGAGCCTCTTCCTGCTCGTCAAGCGGCCCCGTAAGCTTGCTAGAATGCTTACTAACGTTCTTAGCAAGAGAATTGATGACCTTTGCTCGTGAGCCGGCGGTGTTCATATCACTAAGAGTGTTAATTATGGCTTGAGCGTTTCTATTGTAGCTTTCTAGCTCTTCTGCAGAGCCATCACCAGCGATAATCTTATCTAGGTAGGCGTCGAGCTCAGCACCAAGTTCGTCGGCGTTACGACCGTTCACAATCTGATTCTCTCGGCCTGGTAAGATACTGGTCATTTCTCCATTGATGTAACGTCCTTGACGACCAAGAACATCTTCGTTTGCCTGTTGGCGTTGTACGCTACTGCGGAGGTTCCGCTCGGCCTCTGAGCCAATAGTAATAGCGTTCTTCAGATCCCCACCCATGGCTAGTTCACGCTGGGATTTGGCCAAACGCTGCATGCGCATATTGGCAGTTCTAGTATGGCGCTTTGGTAGTTTCCCATCGTTGTTCTTAGCGATCCTTTGAAAACGTTTTACTTGAGCATTATCAGTTTTGAACTGCTGTCCCCATTGTAGATCTTTGAAACCCTGTGAACCACGGATAGCTCCCTGCAAGCGACCAGTTTGCTTCTGTCCAAACTGGGAGATCTTCGTGCCGATGTTGCCCATGGCAGCCATGGAAGACTTAAGGAGTGATGGAACTAGGAAGAATGGCATGACATTGAGAAGCATCGCAACGATAGACATAAATGCTAGACCACCTTCGCTGTCGGAAACGGTATTTAGTAGTAGAGCAGAGGCAAACTGACCACCGCCCATCAGAGCTCCACAGATAGGATATAATATCAGCAGAGCAGAGAACATCTTCCACCACTTATCAAAGAGATTTTTAGTATTCGGTAACGCATAGCAGACTATAGCGAGTGGTGCGAGGACGATCAGTATGATAATACCAGCTTGACGGACGCCGAGAATGATAAAGAAGAATAGCACACCTAGTAAGCAGCCGCCTAATGATAATAATAACGGAAAGATCCAGAGCCTCCAATTTATGGCCATGCCTAGTGCTATTGCTCCACCGCCTATAGCGGCAGTTAATCCTAACGCTTTAATAAAGCCACCAACAATCGAAGGTATATTGTAGTCGAGCTGAGTACGGGCTTTGGATGCGAAGTCTACAAACATATCTTTGATAGAGGCACCGACAATATTGGAAATATCTGTGGCAAGCTGACATAGTATGAAAGATATATTTACCAGCACTACGATCACCAGAAGGCGTGGCAAAATTTTCTTAATATTGTAATTGGAAATACCAAAACCAGTAATCTGAGCGAAAATAACCACAGTAAAAGCGATAGCGAAGAGTATATTAGCAAAATCGCGGAACGTAGTCCAGCCTTCACGTAAACCTGAGGAATCTATCACATCACTGCGAACTTGTAAGTAATTCATTTCGATATATTCATAGATGCCACCGACGACGTTGCCGAGCGCTTCAGTAACCGGACAAACGATCCAACCAAGCACTCCAGCATTCTCGAAGCAAGTGCTGAGGGTGCCGTCCTGGCCATCGTTGCTGCCGTCGGTATCATTGTTTGGCCCAACTGGATCTTCGCCACCAGGTGTGGTTGGCGTCAAAGATAAGCTTGGGTTCTGTCCGGCATTAGCTGTTGTGGTAATGTATGCATCAACCGCTTCAATAAGTTGGGAAAAGTCCATTTGTGTTCCGTCGGTTTTACCTGTTGCCTTATTATATGTTAAGACTTTGTCATTTATGTGAGCCGTAGGCTTAACATAGCAAGTTTTATCGGAGCTGATTTTCATTGGTGTGTACCCAGAGCTTTGTGCATTAGAGGCAGCACTACCAGAAAGATTACACGCTGTCTCTTATACACATCT
>RYWJ01000009.1 GCA_003979185.1 Candidatus Saccharimonadota bacterium
TACGCTGCGTCGCTACTACCTAAATAGTATATGGGTTAAGGGTGAGTGAGGGGATAATCTATACAACCTAAAAGGAGGGCCGCATGCTCAAAATACATAGATATAAACATAAACTACTTATACCAATTAGCTGTTTTAGCATTATAGCAGCAACTGCTGGTACTGGAGATGCCTCTCTCATCTCTGGTGATGCGCTACTGTGACTAATAATACTTCTACGAATAGTGTCGCTAGAAAACAACGGGGTGTTATGAGTTGAGTACAAAATCATTCATTTCGCCATTTTCGAAGAGATAAACGTCTTCAAACTGCTCCTGATCGCGAACTGGCAAGAAGATTGTTAGCTTGACCACCTTTTTGCCGCAGTGGGGGCAGTGATAGAGGTAAGCTCCGCAAGCGTAGAAACCGGTCGGTATGTCGGCTTTCTTGTTAACTTTAATCAGATTGGTCTGATAATAATTGGGGTCATCGTGCTGAACATAGTGGCCAACCGTCATTGGCAGCGTGTAAAGCTGCTTCTTCTCTAGCTGCATTGGTTCAGTACACTTCTTACACCAGTCATCCTTGAGCCAAGCCTTGGCTTTCTTGAGAAAGCCCATCGCTACTCAGCCTTCTTAGAGTTGGTGTCCTTAGGGGCATCTTTTGACTTACGCGATTTGTGGGCTTTTTCGGAGTTGGCTTTGGCTTCCTCAATGCTTTTGACCATCATATCGGCTTTAGAAATGCCAGTCAAAATGTGCTTGTCGTCCATGCGGAAGCGCTGGTTGGAAGTGAAAGTATCGACGCGAACTTTGATGTCATCGATGGTGAAGAGGAAGCTTACTCGACTACTTCCCTCCATGAATCCAGAGCCCATTTTGCCATCATCGGTCCAAGCTTTGGTAACGCGACTGGCTGGCAGGATGTAGAATTGGCCAGGATTCCAGTAGAAAGTAATACCAAGCATTCCTTGTTCGATGTCCAGAACTACAGTTTTGCCACGGCCATAGAAAGTGTGGTTGCGCTTGTAGCCAGCTTTGGAAAACTCGCGTTCGAGTTTTTTGGTATTGTTTTTGAAAATATAACTACCACCGAAGATCCACCAAATAACGGCCAGAATCGGTATAATCATATCAAAGATAACTGCGCCAGCACCACCATCGCGGAAGCAAAAATAGCCAATCATGAAGCTTAGTACACAGACTGCGGCTGGTCCTAGAATATAGGCTAGTATATAGAATAGATTAATTTTTTGGATTTTTTCGTCCATTTTTCTCCTTTCCTGACGAATATTTTATTCCCAATCGGATTTTTTCTCTTCCTCAGACCTTTTACGGGTATAAAAAGCTGGGAAAAGTCCTATTTTTGAGCCGGCAAAATGTGCCAGAGCGAATACGGCAATAATAGTCAAAAGTTGTAATAGCAAAACTGGTGCTTCGACGGCCGATTCTTTGCTGGCGATCGCGGCCTCACCAACCATGTCAATATAAAAGTCCTTGCGAGTGAGCGGATGGGTAAATTCAATTTGACCAAGAAAAGTTGGATGATCGTTTAAATCTGCATAGACGACTCGACCAACCGGCAAAATTGAATCGCCGCTATAAATTGATTCACCAGTGTACTTAACGGCGCTATTGTTGACTCGTGCTGCTACTCGTTCTCCAGATGGTAGTTCCAATGACTGCACGTAAAAATTATTGTAGTAGCCACCACCCTTATTGCGCCATTTAATGCCTTTGGAAACGACGGTAAAAGTATCATGACTGAGTAGGTCGTCAATACTCTGGGCGCGAAAGGTTTCGTCGGTCGCTTCGCCGCCAATCTTGCCAGTCTCCACGGTACTGTTGGCTTTGTCCTCTTCGTATCTTTGCGAAAGAATAGCGGTAGCCGCTCTCTCCACGCCGAGGCTCACCAAAAAGCCAATCAACAGGCATACCCAGATATCAAAACGAAAATGATAGTACCTTGCCATAATAAATTTTCAAAATATAGTTTTTAACTTAGTTTCATTTTAGCACTTTTTCTGAGTGATTCAAGATGAAAAACAAAAATCACCCCGAGATGAGGTGATTTTTGAAGATAGAGCTAGGTTAGTCTTCGACGATCACACCCATCGAGCGAGCGGTACCAGCGATAACCTTGACAGCACCATCTAGATCAATTGCGTTAAGCTGACCCATCTTGACTTTGGCGATTTCTTCCAAATCAGCACGAGAAATCTTGCCGACTTTCTCTAGATTTGGCTTGCCGCTACCTTTTTCGATCTTGATCTTTTCACGGATCAAATCGTCAACTGGCTGGCCAAGACAATCCCAGTCAAAGGTACGATCATCATAGACTTTGATGTGAACTATAACGTTCTTACCCATAAATTCTTTGGTCTTTTCATTGAATGGATTGATAAAATCCATCATGTTTAAGCCCCACTGACCAAGAGTGGAACCAACTGGAGGTCCAGCTGTAGCTTTACCACCAGGAATGCGCAACTTGAGGTTGCCGATGACTTGTTTTCCTGCCATGTTATTAAAATTTCCCTTTTATCTGGGTTAGAAGCTCCCAGAAACGATTAATTAATCGTGCGTAACTCCTCTATTGTAGCGCAAAACGCTCTAAAAGTCAAACCTGTAGTGAGCTTGGTCGAGCCAATCAGCCTAGCGATCGACCTAAGTTTGAGTATTGAGCCACGATTTTCGGTTCAGCACTAACGCCGTGCGCTAGGATCATAGAAATCTCGCATTTCTTGTGAGGCATAAGGGTTATCTTGTAGCTCTTGCTGTGCGCGCTCAGCTGATGCTGGAGCCTGTAAGCTTTGCATATCGGACATGCGCTGAGCAGCAGCCTCGGCGTTAGCTCGAGTCCTAGCTTGACCATAGGCTTGTTCCTTTAGCTCTTGCAAAGCTTGGTAATACTCATAGCGTTTACCATAGATAGATTGCTGAATTGGGTCTAATTTATCTTCATATTCAGCGGTTCGGAGTGGTGGAATATTAGGGTCGGCTTTCATAATACGGATCATTTCAGTCGCGCGTGGGGCGAATTCTACCGGTGTCGGGCAAGCCTGTAAGAAGCCTGGCAAGTTATCAGCTGTTAAGGGTTGAGATTTGCCGCCGCCAAGCTGCCCGATATAATTAATGATAGTCAGGCTCTGCGGATCATTAATTTGGTCAAAAACTTTCTGATAGTTCTCTCGTCCAGGTACTCCAGATGGTAGTGCGATTGCTTGTAACATGTGGCTCTGCGCGGTATCATCAAATTGATCGTGCGTGAGGGCGTCGTAGAAACCAGCTCTTTCCTCTTCTGACACTGTAGCTTGAGGCTGTCCGAGGGCATTGATGCCGTGGTAATAGGCGGCGATGATTTTGTCGCCTTGACGCTTTAAATTCTTCTGAGCAGCTTCGGCGGCCGAATCACCCTGAAAAGGTTCAGCCCCTAAGCTGTCCCAAGGTGTGGCGGTACTATCTGGTGTTTCGGAAGAGCTCCCCCGTTCTGATTTCTTGAAAAAGTTGAATAATCCCATAGCACTATTATAGCATAAGCGAAGCATGATAGAAAGAAAAAGCTGCCTCCAGAGAGGCAGCGGGCTGAGGTTAGTTGGGCAGGTCGACTGTCGTCGGGTCGTAATTGGACGGTGCCACGATGCGACAGGCATGAATTGCCTGGAAGCACTGCTCTAAGGCAGCGTTTGTGGCGATGGCGGCGCACCATTTATCCTCGTCGCCGGTAGCGCCGCTCACGGCGACATAGACGCGCATCCATAATCCTCCGCTGGGCGACAAGATGTCGTAGCAGAGACCACCGCGCGAGTTGCAGGTACCAGGGATGGCCAGCTCGTCCGGCAAATCGTCCGAGCAGCGCCCATAGCCATTGACTAGGGCGCGAGCGCAACCCTCGATTTTCTGCATGGCATAGCCAGCGCAGGCCACCTCCAAGTTGTTGGGGTTACCCCGCCAGCCAGCCGGTCGAGTCTTGGACTCGCCGGGCTTGACACTGTAGACGAAATCGACGTCAGTGTCGCCGTCTTTTTTGTCGCGGTAGCAGCCCAGCCAGTCGTAGGCGCTGTCGCACTTCGGCACAAAGCGCAGGGCGATAGCTCCATGGTCAAACTGGCGGATTTGGTCAGCGGCATGACGGATGGTGAAGATGGTGGTCTCGACGACATCTCGCAGGTCGAGCTCGGGTTGGAAGAAAATGTTGGGCATATTGCACCTCCAAAAAGATTTGGAGAGTTACTAACTTCATCGTAAAGTACTCCCCCATCTTTTCATTGTAGCACACTTTATCTAAAAAGTCAATAGCAAAATCACATTTCTGGGAGGAATATTGCCAGAATACCAAAAAGTCCCCCAATTCTTCAAGAAAAGCGAGACTTTTAAGTTTATTTTAAGCTCGGTGATTATTGTAATTTTTGTACCTGTAAGGCATCAAGCTCGACTGGTGTTTCGCGACCAAACATTGATACCATAACTTTAAGCTTTCCTTTGCTGGTGTCGATCTCGGAAACGGTACCTTCGAAACCTTTGAATGGCCCGTCAATAATCGAGATAACTTCATTAATCTCGTAGTTGACGGAATATTTTGGATCTTCTACGCCCATGCGCTTCTTGATTTTGGTGATCTCAGCATCAGAAACTGGGGTTGGCTGAGTGCCATTCCCAATGAAGCCAGTTACGCCAGGAGTATTACGAACGATGTACCAAGTTTCATCAGAGAGGCACATTTCGATCAGTACATAACCTTGGAAGATCTTGCGGTCAACGACTTTGCGTTTGCCGTTTTTAATCTCGATCTGCTTCTCCTTTGGGACAATTGCGTCAAAGATCTTACCCTCAACTTCGCCGCTCTCGACGTGCTCCTTAATGCTATTGGCGACCTTATCCTCATAACCGCTGTAGGTACTAATAGCGTACCAAGCGCGGGTATCATCATAACGGTTAACTGCCATATATATTTATCTCCTCTTAATTATTTCTTAAATAATAAATCAAATATAAAGGTAAAGAAAACATCTAGTAAAGTTAGAAAAACCATGAAAAGTGCAGCATAGACCAAGACGGCCAAGGTCATCTTCCAGGTAGCTTTGCGATTTGGCCAGCGGACTTGGCGGATCTCACGCCAAGAATCACGTAAATACCGGCCAAAAGCCACGAACGGACGGAAAAGAATAAAATAGCTCTTGAGTGGTTTCTCGGCGTCAGATTTGGCGGCTAGCTTGGCGGCTTTACGTTCCTTGCGAGAGAGCTTCTTCGGCTTATTTAGCTCGGGATCGGCGACTGGACGTGCTTCGACTTTGCCCGAATCAGTCACGATACTCTCAACCTTAGCACCATCTTTGCGTAGTTCTTGAGGCGTTATAAGCTTAGATTCGTCAGACTTCTCACGCGTGGTGGAGCTGGCAGTGATTTTGGTAATGTGCGGAGAGTTTTTGCCGCCAACAGCACTACGCAATGAGTTGGCTTGGGTTTTCTTGTTCCGATTCGACATATTCTTCCTTTGGCTTCCTTTCTTGTCTGTAACTCTTCTGAATGATTACTCCTATTATACCATTATCTAGACCTTAAAAGTGGGGTAATTATCAAAAAAAGTCTGTTACCAGACTGTCAATAGTATTGTAGCATAGGGTAAAAGGTTTGTAAAGATAAAAAAGTTGTAGAATCCCGAGTAGTATGCTATACTGACGCCATAGAAAGGGGGTGAGTACATTGATAACTTGCTATAGCGCAGGTCCGGGTATGTTTCCGCGTACCCTGCCTAATGGTCACGTTGAAACCTGGCATGAAGCACAGGAGCGACTTTTGAAGCTTAATGGCATCATCGCGGCAGTTCCGCAGTTTGATGTCATTACGCCGACAAACGAAGGGGTTGAGGCTTGGAAACCGGAGATACAGTCCAGAATGATGCTGATGAAAGACCTCATTTATGCGACGCATTCGGATATCGTCTTTGCCGACATGACGCCTTTTGGTGGACGAGAGCCTGACTCCGGCACCGTGGTAGAAGCGACGGCTTGTGTATTGTCTGGTGGCTTGCTGGTGCTTTGGGCGGATCCGCTGACGACGTATGCTGAGAAATATGCCGATGCTGATGTTCATCCTGAGTCCGAGCTTGATCTGCATTACAATCTGATGATTGAGCAGCTCTTCTACCAGAGTTGGGAGGCGCATTTCGGATTCTCAGTACCGGTCTTTGACGGACTGGAGGCGGCGGTTGCGCAGACGGCGAAGTTGGTCGTGCCGCAGCCAAGCGACCTCGACCTGGAAAAACAGCCGGATTGGATCACAGCGGATGGTAGCTTCCAGCGCATCAGTCTGATGAACCAACTGGAGTCCTGCAGGGGTCTGTGTCTTCAGGATGCGATCCTTTCCCTGCTCGGTCACGCTTAATAGTAAAATTCTAAAGAGCCTCGTGGTTGTCACGGGGCTTTTACTTTTCTTAGACACCCCTGGGTGGTCCGAGGATTATTGTATTTCTATCTTCAAACGGACTTTTTGGTTGAAATTGGAGGCTTATGAGGATGGGAAAAAAGGCGGTCCGAAGACCGCCCCAATGGGGGTTACTGCTGGGGCTGGGAGGCCGGAGTCGTCTTAGCGGCATCAAGGTGCTTTTTGCAAATCTCCTCTGTGGCCGCCGCGACCGCTTCCGGTCCCTTAGCAAAGCTGGGCACTGCCCACGGCCCCCACAGCTCCTTCACGAAGCTGTGGTTGGGCGGTGCGAACGTAAGGGTGATCGGGTGCAGCGTCGGCTGCCAGCCCATCCAGATGTAGTACAGCTGAGCACGGGGGATCTGTCCGACGCTCAGGGCGACGTGCAGCTCGGTGAACTCAGGGTGCTCGTTCATGAATTCGGCCGCCAGGCGGTCCTCATCATTGCCAGAGAAGACCGTGCAGCGACGGTGAATCTTCTCGGGCTGGATGTCGGCGCAGTCAATGAGCCACTGTGCTCCGGCATCTGCCAGGGCTACGCCGCTTCCGTCATGGACGCCACCAAAAGTCATGAACTCGACAGCGGCATAGCCACTACCACGCAACTCCTTGGCGACGGCGAGAGCCTGACGCAGACGCCCCAAGTACTCCGGTCCCGGCTTACCGTCAGCGGTTAGCGGGTGCTGAGCCTTGATGGCGATCAGGGCTTTCGGGGGACTCGCCTGTTTGCGCTCCTCGGTATTGATACGGGCGCGCTCTTCGAGCAAGACCCACTGAAAATCAGCGTCGGTCATCCACGGTTCGCGGGGGATGTACGGAAGGGTGTCGTCGGCAGAGATGGTAGTGTTCGGGGTGAAGTCGTTCATAAGATTGCCTCCTTACAGTAACGTAAAATTGAAGTACGTAACTCTACTCATGCGAGCAGCTTTACCTTGTGATTGTAGCACAGATTTGCAATTATGTCAATAGTAAATTAATATTTTTTGTAAGTTTATCAAAGAAAATGCCCCTCCGAAGAGGGGCGAGGAGGGAGAGTCGTGTGTGGATTATATACTAAGATATTACTGAGGTGCCACGGTCCTGCTGACTAGCATTTCGTGTGGACAGGAGTAGGCACCATTTTATGGTGCTACTAATCCTTGGGTGTGGCGTCTTGGGTGGACGCAGAAGGTACGAAAAAGCCGCTGTTGGCGTGCTGCTGATTGAAAGCCGAACGCCACAGATGCATCAGAGGACTTGTGTCGAGGGCGGCGAATTCATAACCATAGTAAACGAGAACGCCGATATTCTGTTCTGCATTATAGCGGATGGTAAACATATCGGTCGTACTTAACCGAGATAGCAGGGCGTCTTGGCGAGCGGCCGTGGAAAGGAATACCGGCAATTGTGGCCGGGGCTGTGCGCGGATGAAATAGGGGTATTCGGGGTTTTCAGGTTTGTATTCGCAACTGATAACCTCGAGGTTCAGTGGTACCGGGCGTCCTAACACGGGTTTGTAGCAACCGGATTTTTTGGTGGATAAGCGGTATTTAAAGACGTCCGCGGTGAGTTGGATCCCAGTAACTAGCTTCGGGAGTGGATCAGCTCTTCCAGATGGATTGTAAAAGTGGATGACATAAGCGTCCGTGGGATCTACTTTATGCATAGTAAACTCTCCTTTTTAATGTACTTTTGTTGAGTGCTGTGGTGTAGTATGGCTGGAATATAACAATCAAAACAAAGGTTATCTTTCTATTATATCACACTTCGCTTATAAAAGCAAGAGTTTTTATTGATTTTGGCCGTAAAATAAAGTTTTCTGCTAACTAAGCAATAAAACTGTACAAGAGTACAGTTTTATTGCTTGGCTGGGGATGAGGGATTCGAACCCCCGAATGGTGGGACCAGAACCCACTGCCTTACCACTTGGCGAATCCCCAACATTGGTTCTGTAGTTACATTATAGCACAAAGTCTGGGAATGTCACGTAATTTGACAGGATTAAAATCTAAAAAGAGCTGATGGTGGACTTTTCCGGGGTATTGTGATATGATTGTATCGGTAGAACAGCCTTTTGGCTGAAGATTCTGCTAGCAGTTTAACAAATGATGGTTTACAAAGATAGGGGGTGACAAGATGACAGATCTGGAAAGGCAGCCTAGGGCATCTAAGGACGAGCAATCAAAAATGGTTATTAAAGGGGGGATTGGTAGCTATGCTATTATAAAAAAGCTTGCTCAGACTGCGGCCATGCGCTACTACTTGTGTCAGGATGAATGCCAGAAATGGCGTATTTTCTGCATTGCCGCAACTAAAGCAGACAATCGAGTGGTCTTGCGGGCGCAGGATGTTCTGGATCATCTCGCTAAGGTTTCAACTAAACTGGAAGACGATGAGTACGACAATACTTTGAAAGAGGTGTATGCGGACGATTTTGTAACCAGGGAGGTATGGAGCTTTCGTGACTATGGGGACAAAGATGATTCTGGTGACATTATGACGATTCGATGGAAACTACGACAGGATCCTCCGACCTTGCAAGAATTGGAATTAGTGGAGAAGATGCGCGCCGAGAGGTTGCAGCAACGTTTGCATTACGATTGGCTGTTTCCGGTTGTGACAGAAAGCTTCTGCTGTATGGAGCAAGGTGGTCGTCAGGTGAACGTTTTGGAGATTCCGGATGCAAGCTTGGATGATATGACATCGTTAGCTGGGATTCCGAATAAGAAAATGCGTTTAGACCTGCGTTCGAGTGCTTGGATAGTGGGGCGGATGTTGAAGCTGCAAAGTTTACTTTGTCTCGCCGCGGTATCAGCCTCAATGGGTATGAGCAAATTCTTAATTGCTCCAGAACATCATCGCCTAGTCATGCTGGACTGGGGAGATAGCGCAATTTGCAAAACCGTAGACTGGGAGTCTAGCAACTTGAATGTTGCAAGAGCCGGGATTATGGGCTTAAGGCTGATTGGGGCTACATCTACCGAGGACGAGTGGCAGTATCCGTATGCTTTAGAGAATGCTAGTGATGAAATCTATATTCAATGTTTGCGTGATATGGCAGCCCTAAGAGCTGGCTATCGAGGCGAATATATATGGGAGAACAGAAGCATGCGGACTATTGCGCATTTTAAGTTCTATGAGACTGTTGACTGCCTGTGGGGTAGAAAGTATCATCCATTTACGACGTTACCAATGTAAGAAGAAAGAGGGGTATTATTTTATGGGACGTGGAGTGGCATCAAAGACTAGCTTCGACTCTGCGCGTAGAGCGCGGAAGATTGTAAGCGATACTCATGTAACAAAGGCTGCTGAGCAACAAGCTCAGCTTACTGGCAAGCTTTCACATTTGGTCGATCCGTCACATGACCCGATCCGGCGTTCGCTGATGCGGTTTGATCCGTACACGATGCCGAATGGTGAGATGGTGTGGATTGTGACCATTGGGCCGCCGATGCCGGTGGAGTCGCTTGTCGATACGACCGGAAGTATGGGCAATAATGTTGATCTGATGATGAAGTATTTGCCCGATAGTCACGGTCTCATCATGATGATGCTGCCGGGGTATGATTTGCAATATGCTCCGGGGATCTTTGGTGATGTGTCGGATAGGTTTGTCTTTCAACGTGGGCAGTTCGAAATGACTGCTCAGAAGCTGGTCGATATTCTGGCTAATATGGTACCAGAAAGAGATGGCGGAGACTGGACTGAAGACCCTCACTACGGGATCTTTGCTGGAGCGTATTTGACTAATACCTATATCAACCGGCTGGGTTTGAAAGGCTATCACTTTACAGTATCGGATGCCGATACGCGTACTGGGTATGACCTGGAAACCCTGCGCAGAGTGTTTGGCAATGATGTACTCGAGAAAGTGCGTGAAAACGCCGACGGAAATGGTGGCAAAATCTTGACTCCGTCGGACATCCGCACCTTAGATCTTCGTGAGGTAGTAAGTGATCTGCAACGGCGTTCTCATGCTTTCTTCATTGAGATTGGCTATAAGGCTGAGTGTTGGGACGATTATTATGATCGTGAACATATGATTCAGTTAAGTACAACGCAGTATTTACCGCAGGCGCAGGCCGCAATTATCGGTCTGTGCGAGGGTACCCTGGACATCCAGGAGGCCAAAGATTTCTTGATTGAGAATGGGATGCTTGGACGAGAGGCAAGTTGCCTGGCAGAAGAGTTGCGACATATCGCGATTGGCGCGCAAGAGGATTTGCGCAGAGGCTTGAAATATACGTTGCCTCAGCCTGGTGACTTGTTCCGGAAGAAGACTGATTTGCTGCCGTTTACTAGCGTATCCGATCTGGCTCGCGAACAGGTTGTGAACGAGGCCAAGATGGGTGCTAGCGCTGATGCCGTGGAGTGGTTATGATTGGCAAAATCTATATCGTAACCGACCTTGGTCCTGGTGATGGCGGCAAGGGTGGCGTGGTCCATAAGATCGTGACTTCGCAAAAAGCCAAACTCGTTGTGAAATTTGGCGGTGGTCAAGGTTCGCATGGTATCATGACTGATGATGGTGAAAAATTTAATTTTTCCCATTGGGGTTGTGGTACTTTGGAAGGAGTACCGACGGCAGTCGCACCGAGTTTTGTGGTGATTCCTCATGCGATTTTGAATGAGGGTGAGATGTTGCAGCACGCGGGTATTTATGATCCGTACGATCTGCTAACTGTAGATCCACGAGCGGTTTGTGCGACACCTTTGCATCAGATCGCGTCACATCTGAACGAGTTGATGCGTAAAGATCATCCGCGTGGTACCATCGGTACTGGTGCGGGCGAAGCTTGGCGACTCCGATATCGTGATGATTTGACGATACGTTTTGACGAGCTAGATCAAGCACCTCTAGTCCGTAAGAAGTTGGTAAATTTGGCTACACATTATCGTAAGCGTTTTGCGATGGTAAAAGACTGGCCGAGTTATTGCTTGCCGGCTGATCAAGAAGAAGCTGCGTATCAAATGGAGCTGCTACAGGACGATGAATATATTGATTGGGCTTTGGAGCAGTATGTTCAACTGCTTGAGACCAATATTAAGATCCAATGCCTTACTAGTGTGCTGAACTATTATGATGGCGCAGCGGTAGCCGAATGTTCACATGGAGTGTTGACGGATGCTGAAGTTGGGTTTATTCCCCACGTAAGTGCGATTCGGACTGTACCAAATCTGATCATCGAAACATTGCGAGACGAAGGTTTCCTCGGACGTTATGTCAAGCTAGGTGTCACGCGTGCTTACGCGATACGTCATGGGGCGGGACCTCTGCCTACTGCGGACGACAAAATGGTTAATACGTTATTGCCGGGTAGTAGCAAGGATGAAAACCGTATGCAAGGCAAAGTACGCGTTGGTGTGTTAGACTTTAATCTCTTGCGATATGCTATTGAGTGCTGTGGAAGCAAATTCTTCAATGGAATTTGTGTGACCTGGATGGACCAAATCCAAAAGAATGGAGTTTGGAAAGTTTGCGATCAGTATGACTACGATAGCAAAACAGGGCAAGTTATACCGCGTATCGAATCAATGGATGTATCAAAGCTATCTCAATCCGAGTTGGCAGAGTTGTGCCAAAAAGTTTTCCTGGAAAAGTTGGATGTTCCGGTGCGGATGATCTCATTTGGGCCGGATGACCAAAATAAATTATTATTAGGAGGAACTACTCATGGAGGAGAAAAAGGATCTGAGAACCCCGGAGACGACCGATGAGGTGGTCGAGGATACCAAGGCGGAGCAGACGAGCGCAGAGCTGGCAACCAAAGATAAGCTGACAACTTTGTTGGCACAATACGGTGTAGGCGATACTGCATTGGCGGTGACCAAGCTGGATGAGCTGGGCGTCGAGTGTGTCGCTGACCTCGCCGCGTTGTCGGCCGAAGAACTGGTCGGCGTGGGGCTTAAGCTGGTCAAGGCGCGCAAGCTGTTGGAGGCATTGAATAGCAAAGCGGCAACCGCAGGTGGTACGTCTGCTGCTCGGGTTAGCAGTGTAACGACTACGAGTCGAGCAGAGCAGATCAATACCGTGGTCTTGCCGGAGCCTCCCAACGAGGAGTCTTGGCTGTCCAGTCTGAGGTCGGGTGGTGTCCTGAAAGTGGGTGAGTCGACCTATCTGTCGGCAGCGCGTGCGATCATTGCAGCAAAGCTGAACGTGAAGGACTTGATAAAGAGGCTGTGTGAGGAGATTGAGCAGACTGCGGTTGCGCAGGATGAGGTTGTACCTCAGCTGTATTTCGACTTGCGCAATCGTAACCTGCGTCGCAAGTACTCTGAGGTCTTTGCGGTTGTTGGTGGTGCGAGCGCAATCACTGAGGCGCAGCGTGCCAGTACTATGAGGCGTATTCAGGAGCGGATGGTTCCGGCATTGTATCGGTGCCACATGGCAGCGGATGCTTGGCTGAGAACTTGGATAGCTAGCACTGGTCCGATGATGGGTGCTTTTGCAGTTGGCCAGCAGATCGGTGCGCCGATTGGCATGTCGATTCCGCCTGCCTTTAACTCGATGCCCGATGTTGCACCGATTCGCGATGCCTGTGATGAGCTGCGCGATGCGGTAAATGCTTCCCTTTCGGGTGTTGGACCGGCGGCCGTAACGGCAATCGCGTGTGAATACCGGGATCTTCAAGAGATTCTGAACAACGATAGTCTCCCCGCCTATCTCGGCGTGGCTACGCGTGAGCAGATGCTGAAGAAGCTGGATATTGGCGTTGGGGCGAGCCTGATTCGCATGGAGCGTGATTTGGTTCGTTTGTTGCTGGCGTATGCTTCGTCGGACAGCCAGTCTCCGGATCAGGAGTCGAGCTACTATTACGCTTGCCACATGGTTGGGGCTCAGATCCCCTGGAATCACCTGGGGATTGAGGCAAAGCAGGATACCACTGAACACATCAGCTCTGTGACCGGCAGAAATCTTTAAACCGTCAAGAAAAAGAAGCGGCATGTACATGCCCAAGAGCCCCGAGAATCTCGGGGCTCTTTTCCTGTTTAATTGAGCTTATGTTAGTATTCTAGTTATGACATTTTGGAATAAAAATTGAATTGGCAAAAATCTTCGTAGCAATAATACGGTAGCCAGTTTCATAAAATGAGCTCTGTCCATCAAGACTGGCGTACTCTTTGTATTCCGGGTTTGTATCGGGACACAGTCTGGCGTAGCCTTTATGCAGTAAGCGATATTCCAGCAGGTCTTGCTCTAGTTTTTCGGTGGCGGCGCGACGCCGATCAATAGTTCTTGCGAGGAAAAACGGCGTGGTAAGTTTGCGTTGAACATCCTGTATTTTGGTCGCGTCGCCAACTGCTATGGTATTAAAGACTTCATGTGCATATTCGCTGGGTTCTGCTATAATTTGCTGGGATGATAGATGTCCTAGATTGGCAGACTGAAAATCGGAATCAATAACGTGCAAATCCACATCTGAATTATCCCGACTATAACCCTTTAGTCGCGATCCGCCAAGCAGAATTACACTATCAGATTCACGAGCGAGTGTCTCGGCAGTAGTAATTTCACTAGTAAGATCATTAATTCTTTCTGTGATTGGCTGGCTGAGGGTGGTCAATGCGGAAGTTGGGTCTGATGGCCGGCTAATCGCTTTTGCTGATTCTTTTAGCCAAGTTTTTCTAGCTAAAGAAATGTATTTTGGTGGCAGCGCGCTTGGCTTTTCCGGTAATGCGCTAGCGATTTTCTGAAAGCGTTCCATTTCAGCTTCAGTAACCTGCCCTAGATCTTGCATCATTGGCAAGGCGTCAAGGAAACTGCGGCTTAGAGTCGGATCATTTTCTAATTCTAACAAGTCTAGGACATTGCTGGTAGCAAATAAACCTTTTTGAATAAGCCAAGGCGTTAAATGTGCTGCCTTGATAACTCTTTCTGGATCAGCTGGACGTGCATCGACTTCCAGTACGTCGCCTCGATTGAAGTTCTCGCGTACGTCTTCGGCGAAAAGAAGATTTTGCCAAGCGTCAAGATAAGCAATGCGAAAATTATTTGCACTGTCGGAGTCTTCGTCTTGGTCGGGTATAGTTTCGAACGGTAAGAACAGTGCAATACGTTCGTAATCTCGGTCCTGAAGTAGCCCGCTGGCGGCGTCATAATATAGTTCACGCTCAGCTTGCAATTCTGGTCGTACTTCGATTTTTCCGGCTTGAAAATGATCTAGATAACCGTTGATAGCGTGAATAATATTTCTCCGTTTTTCAATCTGGGGTTCAATTTGCTCGGCGAGATCAGGCCAAAGTTCGGCACTTTTTTCTGATGAATGCAGGATTTCGTTGACTGGTGAAGAAAACGTAATCTCGGGAGCTCGTTCTTGCTCATAATCGTCCGGCGGCTGTATTTTTATCCTTTCCATTACTATAATAATTATAGCATAAGTCCGATCTGATATTAGGGGTAACTGCTGCTTACCCTAAACAAAACATAAAAAGTTTCATAAAACCATTGACTTTTTGAGGTAAGTGTGCTATAATAGAAGGTGGTGGATGTTCTAATCTAAGTACCTTGAAAGGTTGGTGATAGAAAACTCATTTTTATGTATAAACGATTCTCGCCCGATCCCGTAAAGTGAATCTTTTTGTTTTTGCGAAAGGTGGTGTAATTACAAGATCTGAACACATTTGGGTAAAATCCAACAAGCTCAAAAACCATCAAAATTGAGAGAGGTAAGGTAATGCAGTTATTCTTAACGATCCTCGTGCAGTATGCAATGCATTTGATTGATAGGACTATTTTTGGCATCGTGATTCATGGTAAAACTTATCATTCGCAAAGCTTTAGTCCGAGCAGACAGGTAGCTGTGATGGTGATGGATACCGTTGGCTATATGATGCTTTTGTTCTGCATAATGGCAACCTATGATGCTATTGTCGTGGAAGGAATGGCGTTTCTTGTTTTTATTGTGGTCTGGTCATCATTTATGCTTTGGGAACGTAAGCATAAGAACATGATCACGGAAACGGTTGAGAAATGGGACGCCAAGGGCGCCCTGGATTGGATCTGGGGGGGGGGTCAATAAAGGCTAAAAACGACTGTAATTCTTTCATCGCTACGATGAGGTTCAGAGTCTATTACTATCGCTATCCAAGCACGGTCGCCTTTCATAGGCGACCGTTTCTCTTGATGCTATTGTTATAGGAGTATCATTAATTGGTGCTAAATCGCCACGCTATATCTTTTGAGACACACAATGCAAGTGTACCGTCTAATCGGAATGCTAAACTAAGTCACTATTGAGATAATAGTAATATTCTAGGAGCTCGCGCGAATAGTTTTTAATGATGGCTAAGCGGGGCTGTTTGGGATCGTCATTATGTGGTGGGACGATCAACATGCGTGTAATCCCAATCTGCTCCACGAAAGCTGGACTGTGGCTCACCATGATGATGGTGCCACTATAATCTTTTAGATTTTCGCCAATCAGCTTTTGGGTTTCTGGATCAAAATGGTTAGTTGGCTCGTCGAGAATAATTAAGTTGGCGCGTTTGAGAAGAATTTTACAAAGCGCTACGCGGGCTTTTTCTCCAGGTGACAATACCGCTACTTTTTTGTAAATATCATCGCCATAGAAAAGAAAATTTGATAAGATGCCACGTAATTCAGTTTCGGTGAAATCGTAACTCGTCACATTCTCCAAGATCGTGCGTCGCTCGTCGAGGATTTCCAACTCCTGAGCGTAGTAAGCGGTAGTAGTATTATTACCGAGAATGACCGAACCGGAGTCAGGAGTGAGGTTGCCAACTATGAGTTTTAGCAGAGTCGACTTCCCAACGCCATTCTCGCCGACAATGAGGAATTTCTCTCCGCGCGTTAGACTAAACGATAAGCCACTGTAAAGCTGTGGGCTATCTTGGTAATGAAAACTTAGATTTTGAACCTCAAGCGGGGTTTTATTACTCTGCTTAGCAGGAGTGATATTCATGGCGACCCGAGCATAATCTTGCTCACGAGTTTCAAGCTCGGCGAGCTTCTTGGCGAGTACTTTCTCACGTTGATGCCCCATGCCGATGAGGGCAGTATTGGAACGTTTGGCGGCACGAGCTCGAGCCACAAACTCACTCAGGCGTTTAATCTCCCTTTCTTGCTCGGTGATACGGGCATCTTCAGCGGCTTTTTCTTCAGCGTATTGTCGACGGAAATCACTATAGTTCCCTTTGTAGACTTTCATTTTATGAGTGGTTTTATTGACGAAAAGAGTTTTATTGGTGATATCATCTAGAAACGCTACGTCGTGAGAAATCACTAGAACTGTACCACGATAATTGCGCAAGAAGTTGGAAACAAACTGTTTTGTACTTACGTCAAGGTGATTTGTGGGCTCGTCTAGTAATAATAGACCGGCATTTTCAAACAGGACTCTTGCGAAGGCAACTTTAGACTTTTGGCCGCCCGAGAGCTTACGCATTTTGGTGTCCATGAGGTCGGATAAGTTCATTTTGTCTAGAATCTTTAGTAATTCATAATCAAAATTAGCGATGTCATACGAATCAATTAAATCTTGTAAACTGTTAATTCGTTCTAGAATAACAGTACTGTCGGGATATTTGGCTAGTTTCTCGTATTCAGCATTGAGTTTTTCTTGCAATTCATCGACCGGACGACCGGCTGCGACATATTCCCAGACAGTGATGTCGTTATGTTCTGGTGGAATGGTGATTTCTTGTGGCAAATAGCCAAGCCGCAGACTAGGCAATTCAATCTTGCCATCATCTAATTGTTGCTGACCAAGAATAATCTTGAACAGTGTAGTTTTGCCAGCTCCATTGACACCGACCACGCCCGCTTTATCATTATCCTCAAGATTAAACTCGCAATCATCATAAATAATCTTAGTTCCGTAGGCAAGTTGGAGATGAGAAGCTTTCATGATAAGTATTATTATAACATATTTACCGCCATCAATATAGGATGATGACGGTAAACGATACGCTAGACTAATCTGTATAGCAATGCAATGCCAAAATGCTACTTCTTGCTTGTGCGACTTGAAGTCTTTCGAGCGGCTGTAGTTTTGGCGACAGACTTCGTAGCCCTAGAAGTTTTAGTAGATTTTGCTTTGCAAGCTTGCGAATTAGCAATATGCTTCGGCATGACTTTCTTTGGAGCTAGGTTACGTGTGCTATTTGTTGCCATGTTTAAGCTGAGGTAACGGCGTAATGAGAAATAAGTCGAGAATGATCCAGCAAAGATTAATAGTGCAACTAGCACAAAACCTTGTGAGAGGATTACTTCTGCGAAATACTGCTCAAAGATCGGAGCAACAAAGTCACTCACCACGCCGGTATTTGGGACAAAAGCAGTTTCGCCTAAAGGCCCAGTGTAGGTTAATCCATCATCATCGCCTGGAACAACTGGTACTACTGGAATCTCATCGCTAGGGTCATTTGGATCGGTAGGTCCGACTGGTGGAACTACTGGGTCACGATCTTTTTTGTAAATAACAGTAAATTCACGATCTTCACCACCCATCGTACCAGCAACAACCTCAGTGTCCTTAGTATAGCCTGGTTTGTCTGGCGAAGTAACAGCAAATGAGCTTCCCTCTTCTAATTCCTCAAAATGATCCTCAAAGGCCGTAGTTCCGTCATCGTAGATGTAATGAATTACTAAACGGTGAGTTTCTTTTTCATCGGTTGGCTTCTTGGTATAAATCACAGTAACATGGATGTCTTTACCATCAACTGTACCACTTACAACTGGACGATCCGGTACGAACCCATCGATAGCCGGAGAAGTAACACTATATAGATCACCATCCTTGAGGGTTTCGTGATGGGCATCTGGTGTCTTGATGCTCGGATCTGGAGTTTCGTTGCCGAAGTCGATCACGTACTCAATGTCCAAGTCATAGGTTGGGTCATTATCCTCAGTCCCATCCTTACCAGTGTATGGTATAGTGACATAATCATATGTAACACCAGCTGAGCCATTGAGCCGAGTATAGAAACTTGTGAGGTTTGTAATCTCACCCGTGTATGGCGAGGTTTCTGCCACATATTTAAAATATAGAGTATCACCAGACTGGCCAGCTGGAGACATCGTAATTGGCTGAGCAAGCTTGAAGCCACTTTCAGAATTCATTGGTGCGGAAATATCTACTGATTGCCAGCTATTTGGATCGTCTGGCGTAGTCGTGTAGGACAAGGTCTTAATATTCAGAGGCAAGAAACCAACACTTTCATAAGTTTGGGTCTGGCCCGCTTGCGTATAAGTAGACTTGTCAGAAATATAAGTAGCTAGGCGTTCTAAAGTTAGTTCACGCTGCGGATCGCGGTTCTTGACACTAGCTTGATATTCAACTAGATTGCTACCAGTTTCTTCGGTTTTCGCAACGATCTTACCATCAATATTGCTGTCGGCAGAAATTGGCCAGTTCATGTTAGAAATAGTAATACGAGTATTAGATTCGGTCGTACTGCGCTCAGCATAGAAGAAATCTAAGTTTACTACATCACCATTTTTAAAGCCAGTATTAATGACAGTTGTCTGTGTAGTGCGCGGACAACTATTCTCAAGCTGACTGTTGTAAGTATCATAGCCAATGAGTAATGGATTAGAAATCTTTTCTTGACGACACTTTTGATCATTGACGTTATGCACAGTAGCCACTACATCACCATTTGCATTAACCGTGAAACTACCCTCAGTATCCATATGTAAACCACCAAGGTCAAGCACTAACTGCCCATTAAGGAATACCCATACGTCGTCATCGCCACTAAACCAGAATTGTTCACTACCATCAGCAGCAATTTTCATCGGAATTTGCATATGTGCAGTAAAGTGGAAGTTGTGTCCAGTCGATGTAGCACTATCATCCTTAGAAAAGTCAATATCATCTAGTGGGAATGTCCCCTTGCTGCCATACTCGTAGGTGTTTTGACCACTACGATGAAAGGTCACCGTGCGATCGTACTGTTTTGATAATTGCTTACCATTATTGTCATAAGTTTCATGAAACCAACGATAGAAGTTATCATTCGGCTGGACGGGATCTTGGCCAATCACGTTAGCCGTAAAAACATCATGATAAGCACTCCAAGCGTCCTGCTGACTGGTGTAGGTTGGTACAGGTAAACCGTCCGCCCCTAAGCTGTCTTTGACAATATTGCGTACAATACCCTTTGCGTAAAGTCGACATTCCGACCATTCAAATTGACGGTTCGGATCTTGACAGTTGTCCTGACGCTGATCCCAATAAGTAATTGGTACGGTAATAGTTTCTGGATTACCCAACGAGGCTACTTGCCAAATCGTCGGAATCCCATTTTGATGTTCGACACTCTCTAGTGTCATCGCTCGAGCAATTGAAGAAACTCCAATAATGGCTAATACTAAAAATGAAACACAAGAGATAATTCTTGCCGCCACACATACGCGATGTTTCATGAGCTTTTGCTTATATTTTTTTGTGGGCATAATGTGAACCTTTGCTTATAATGAATATGCTTTGATATATATTATATATCTTATATCAAAAAGGTCAAGGTTCAGAATGCTAGCAATGACGTCACTGGATATTGAATCGTGTCTTTGGTGTATGCAGGATTTTGCCAAATATGCTATAATAGTACGTGGAGGCCACCTATGGCTTCGGATCTTTTTATTTTTTGGAGGTGTGAAGTAATGATGCTGTTAGCAAAACGTCCCGATCATTACGTCGACAAACCGATCCGTCTGGAGGAAGCAGCAGAACGTGCTATGCATGACTGGAAGACTTATCCGCCCATGCATCCTTGGCATGACCACATGAAGTATATTCTCGCGACGTTGCTTGGAAGGGCTTTTCACCTGCGGCCGTCGCCTGAGCAGATGGCTGACATCATCCGCACGATGAAAGCCTACGCTACTGAGCATTGCAAAAGTCCAGAAGAAACTGTGGCGCATTACAAAGGAATTGAGGAAATGCGCCCGAGGCTGCAAGAGTTAATGACGGAAAACTACGGATTCTACAAGTTTATGAGAGATCATGGAGCGAAGTCTTTGTCGTACGCTCGTTTCCCGGTTTCCTTGGTGCCACGTGCGATTGCTCTAGAGAGCGCCTTTGGTGTCAATTACGACAATGCCGGCGTTTATCACGAACTTGCTCCCGGATGTATTTCTATGCGTTGTGGCGTAATGGAATATATCAACGTTGATTTGCGGCGTCGTGCAGGAATCGCTAATCAGATTATCCAATGGATCTTTCCTGAGTTGGTGGAGTATCGTACAGTGCCGGCAAAAGAAAAGCTGGGCTGCGTGATTACGCTGGGGGCTGGGCTGCTGGTGGAGTTCCGTAAATTTGGCCTTACCTTGGAGCAGCTTCAGAGCTTGCAAATCATCGCTTGTGACATGGACGAAACGTTGCTGAAAGAGCTGGACGTAGTATTTAAGCACGATTTTGGGGTTCCGTTTGTCGAATCCGGTATCGATTATCGCCTGTGCTCCATTGACGAAGTTCTTGCTGACAAGAATTTGCAGGGGGCGGCCGATGTTGTACTGATGGACGGCGTGCTTTCCTATTGTGACGATGAAGCGCATATGGAACGATATGTGCGTGGCATGAAAGATCTGCTGAAGCCCAATGGCGTGATCTGTTGCGACCTGCAAGTCTTAGTACTCGGACTGATCATGTGTGCCGTGGTACACGGATGGAAGAGCTCGATGAAGCCTGAGAAAAGTGCTGATGCGGCCATAGCAAAGATGGAGCGCGTCTGTGCGAGGGTGGGTGGATTGAATATGACATATGAAGTGGATCCGCGTAATCCTGAGCCGGTCGGCGTAACGTTCAAACTGAAGCGTAGCTAACCAAATACCTCAAACCTTATGCCCGCCGACAATATGTTGGCGGGTTTTTCTTTTTTTGTAAAAATAAGCACGGAACAGTTGATTATTCATAATGGTCATGCTACAATGTGATTAAATAAGGAGGTCATGTGAGTTTAATTTCGATTTTGTTAATTGCGACAGCGATCTTGACTGTTTCTGCTGGGTTGTTTTCAGTAGTAGGATCGTCCAAGGCAGATCGTGGTCGGTCAATTTGGCTATTGGCTTCTAATATTGGTGCGGTAGTATGGGCAATATCGATTGGTATTTATTTGATTTTGCCAGTTGACGCCGAAAGTGTTGCACCTATAATTATTACCGGTATTTATACTGGTGCTATGTTGATGTCAATTGCTCTCTTAGGGCACATGGCATGGAAGTACCTTTGGGGAAAAATTGCTACTATCTTTTTTGCAATTTGGGGATTAGTCCTAGCAGTTTTATTAGTGATGGACCATGGTATTTTATATACCTCGTTCACACTAAGCAATACTACCGGTAACACCGTTGAACTTATTAATGGATGGTATTATTGGGCTTACACGATCTTCTTTGTCTTGAATATTTCGGCTTTTCTGGCAGCGACCTATTATCATGCCAAGAAAGATTCGCGTAAACGTGTGCGTAAAGGCGACTATATATTATTATGTGGATTAACGATCAGTGGAATCTTGTCGGCGACATTTGATTTGTTATTGCCGGTTATGGGTCGCTATGACTTAATCTGGGTAGGACCACTTTCGGTTTCTATTGCTATGCTAGCTTATTTCTACGGTATTTTAAAGTATAGGATCATCTCAGTTTCGGCGAGATGGTTGAGAGTGATGGCGTATGGTGTGATTCTTTCGGCGGGCGCAGCAATATACATGATATTGTTCTATATTATCTTTACTGCTTTGTTCAAGATACCTAATCCGTCCACTTCTGTGTTAGTTTTGAACTTCATTATGATCGTGATTGTACTGTTGCTTATGCCAGTAATTCAAGAGATTACGGCGTCAGTTCGCTCTATGATTACGGTTGGCCAAGTTGATATTGCCTATGTCGTAAAAAAGCTCAATCATCTTGCGACTAAAAACGTCGACCTGCGTGATCTAGCGGGCTTCTTAGCGGATCATTTGCACTTCGCCTATATCGGCTTTATTATTAACGGGCGTCTTTATGGATCTAAGTCATTAGCAATTTCCCCGGCTGAATTATCAAGCATTACTCACCTACGCTCGTCTTCTCGTGATATCTGGCAAGTACCTAACAAAACTGTTCAGAAAACTTTTGATGACCTGCATCTACGAGCTGTGGCTGAATTACGCAATGCTAAAGGTAAACCATTTGGTCAGCTAGTTGTGGGCAAGCCTTTGGGTAAGTCCACTTTTGAACGACGGGATTTGCTGCAACTAGAGATGATTATTAATCTAGTTGCAACAGTGATTGATTCGGAAAAACATTTACGAGCATAGTAGTAATTGAATACTAGAAGGCGAGGATAGAATAAATGACTGCAGCGAAAATGATGCGCCAGACTAAGGTGACCTTACTCCTATCTTTGAATGCAGTGGCGATTATTATTGTTGGTGTAATGATTTTTTCGGCCATTAATCTCAATGGTGGGATTGGTTTGAAGGTGGTCGATGCACGTAATGACGTCATCATGGATAATCTAGAGGAGATAAGTTTAGTTGCGCCGGGAGCGGATGAATTAAAGCCGCCATCAGTGTCTGTGAATATTGGTGGTAATACTACAACTTTACCGCAACCAAATAACCCTAACCAATCTGGTAGCTATACGCCAAATACTAATGAGAGCAATGGTGGAGTCGGTAATGGTAAGGTCGGCTCAAGCGAGCTTTGGAATGAAACGGCAATCACAATGTATCAGACTGCGGACTTTGATATTTGTGTGGCAGCTGGTCTAGGTGATCTTGGTGAAATGTATTGGCAATCCGACAACCCAAATGTAATCTCTAAGTTTTATAACCAGGCACGAACTTGGTTGGGTTATACGGCGGATCGCTGCCGTTATCCGGTGATTACGGGTACGGGGACGACCACAATCACGGCTGGCACATATGATGGACGGAGACATGATAAGATCACTATTACTGTCATAGCTCCACCAGTCGAGCAGTGGAAACGTGACGTTCTGAACCTTGTCAATCAAGAACGCGCAAAGCATGGTTTGGCGGCATTAAGTTGGGGTACTACTTGTGAAGCGGCTGCTAATACGCGCGCGCGGGAAATTATGACTAACTACTCGCATACTCGTCCGAATGGCAGTTCCTGGTCAACAACCTGTCCAATTCCGCAGACTGGTGGCAAGAGTGGCGAGAATCTCAACGTTGGTAATGCTGCTGTATCTCCATCGACTGTAGTAGCTTCTTGGATGAATTCGCCAGACCATCGTAAGAATATCCTAGATCCAGACTTTAAGTTTTTGTCGGTTGGTTTTATCTTTGATCCAAATTCTCAACACAAAACTTATTGGTCACAGTATTTCACGACCTACTAATTATATAAATCAATTGGTTTTTGGTTGGTTCTTTTTCTAGAGTATTCTTGTTTGGTATCAATTCATAATATCAGATGACTGAAAAATGATGCTATCTTCTACCATGGTGCCAAGTTGAGAAATCTTGTTAGCATTCTTAAGCCCGCTCGTAAGCACGACCATTATATAGTAACGCTTAGATTCGCTAAACTCTAGGATGGCCGCATCGGCATAAGTTTTCCAATAATCGTCAGCCCACTCCCAACCCACTTTATTATAAACCTTAACTTTGTCGGAAAAACCAGCTGGCAGCCCTTGCCTCCAATCATAAACCTCACCCCCATCTCCTGGTGATGGTGGCTGATTGAGCATGGAATCGGTAATTCCTTGCCACATTGCTTGGGTAAATTCGCTGTGTCGCCAATAGTTGCGTAATAGCTTGGTGATGTCATTAGCAGTAGATTGTAGGCCAATATTGCTAGTATTGTCCATTCGCAGCTCTTGCATCAATGAACTAACGCGAGCGATACGCTGGGGGTCACTAGACATTTTATTTGCGCAACCATTGTATGATTCGCGAATCATTAGGTCTAGACACTTCAATAATGTCAAGTCGCCTTTATCGGCAGTGTGCACATATGTACTATCTCCATTTTCTTGACCATTAGCGATCTGTCGGTAGCCGTCATATACGAACAATAATTTATAAATTGAGGCAACATTAAATACTTCATCAGCATTATGGCTTGCGGCGACTTTACTATTATTGAGATCGTAAATTACAATACCAGTGCGTACGCCCTTATCGAGGCTTTTGGCCCAGCGATCTACCGTGGGCTGCAAATCAAGAAATTTAGCGGTTACGATGTCATCAGGAATGGGTGGAGTCGGTGTTTCCTGTTCGTCATCAGGATTAGTCGGTGTCGTATTGCTATCGTCGGGTAAAGGATTGGCAATTTCATTTTCTACGCGACTGCGTATAATAAAACTCACGATAATGACGCCTATCCCAGCTGCAATAGCAAGGATAATAGCAATAGAATTAAATATCCGTCGGCGCTTGCGATCCATTTTATGCTGCTGGGCGCACTGATAATAGGCGTTGGATAAATTTAGCTGCGTCAGCTGATTCCATTAAGCGAGTCTGAAAATCTTCGTCATACACGGTCGGTACAATACGAGTTTGCAATAACTTTCCTTCCCAAAAATAGTTTATCAAGACCAGACTACGGGTAGTACCAGGCCAGGCGCTTTGATCAAAAAATAAGTTGCCAAGACCATAATAGATCGTGCCCCCATGATACTGTTCGAAAGTTTGTGGTTGATGAGCAGAGGTGCCAACTACCATATTCGCACCCATATCAATCAGGCTACGAAAGAAGCCAACTTGATCACCAGCTGCCGAATCAGCACGGTCGCAAGTTGTATTTTCATTAGTATCGGCATATTCATTGCATTCATAATACTGTATATCGACGATAATAAAATCGCCACGTTCTTGAGCTGCTGCAACGTCTTGTTTGAACTTTTCCTCAGTGTAGAAGTTTGCTCCTGGCGTATGATCTAAGGTGTAGCCCCCAGTAGACAGGTTGTAACCTAGCATGGTAATATTACTACCCTTTTCACTAATTTCGAGAGGTTTTGCTGCTTCATCGGAGGAAACTCCGCCCCCAAAAGTCTTAATGCCCAGATCGTGGTATTGTTCTACAGTGGCAATTGCATCCGCGTCGCCGCAATCTTGATTATGATTGCCAGTTAGTTCAATAATATCAATACCAATTGCTGTTAGAGTATCAATCATGCCTGGTTTTGCGCAGATATTTGCGCCGCTAGCGTATTGGGAAAAGGAGGCTTCGTTGCTGGTATGGGTAAGGTCAAAGCTACTAAGGAATTCGCCGATGTTTACGGCGAAGTACTTAGCGTCTTTGATCTGATCGAGTCTGGTATTCATACGTCGTGATAATGCTGTAACTCCAGTCTGCGCAAGGGTCAGAATAGAATCTTTGGCTGGCAAAGTGGCAATTTTGTCCTGCAGTTGTTTACTAATCATAGCAACGTCAGATTCATCTTTACCCTCAATAACTAAGTATTCAAAGAAAGCACCATGAGTTAGATCGTCAAGATAATAATTACCGTCTAGTGCTAACAACTTTTGACTACTGTTTAAATTCCAAATCGATACCAAGGTTCCCTGCAGAGCGGCCTCTGGACTGATGCTAGTTTCGGTACTATCCCAAGCCGTGACTGGTAAGAGAATATCGTAAAGCACTTTAGTAGAGGTAGTTTCGCAACTTTTTCCCGGCATCGGTGCGCAGTCTGCCCCTGGTAATGGGTTAAGCATACTTTTAGATTGTGTACGCGAGATCGTGACATCGGCTTTTAATTCTAGCGCGTTAAGGTTGAGATTGTCATTGATAAAATCCTGGTTCTCCTCGGTTAGGCTATCGGCAAAAATGACTTTTCCAGGCTGATGAAAAACGCCAACTTTAAAGATTAATTGCAAGCCAAAAAAGACTGCCAAGGCGATTACGGTTGAGGTGATTATGATTGCAGGAATTGGCACTTTATGCTTGGATTTTTGTTGCATACTGCTAGCTACCTCCGTCATATTTTTATTGTATCACGGATTTTCACAAAAAATAATAAACTATGTTAAAATAGGCAAGTAAATTAAAAATAATATAAAAAGAGTAAAAATGTTTTTGAATATCTTACTGCTCATAATTGGTTTCATTCTTTTAATAAAAGGCGCAGATGTTTTTGTGGATGGTGCTTCTAGTACGGCTGAGAATTTCAAAGTTTCAAAGATGCTCATCGGCCTTACAATTATTGCTTTCGGCACAAGTGCTCCAGAATTTGCCGTTTCGGTCAGTGCATTAGCATCTGGCAGTACTGATGTAGTGCTCGGCAACGTGATTGGTAGCTGTATTTTGAATATCCTATTAATTTTGGGTGTAGCAGCGCTTATTAAGCCTGTTAAAATTAAAACTAATACTGTTCGCAAAGAGTTACCGCTTTGTATGCTGATCTCAACTTTGCTGGCAGTGCTTTTTATGGACGTGACACTCGGAACTAGCGGCGAAAATTCTTTTTCGCGTGGAGATGCTATAGCTGTGCTATTATTCTTCTCAGTGTTTTTGTACTACCTTATTACTCTTGCTTATCATAATAAGGAAACAAAAGAAAAAGCCGAAAAGCCAAAATTTACATTAGGTAAATCAATTGTGTTAGTATTAGTTGGCTTGGTAGGTATTATTGTTGGTAGTGAGATGGTGGTGCAAAATTCCACGGCGATTGCAACATCTATCGGCTGGAGCGAGCGTCTGATTTCTTTAACGATTATTGCGTTCGGGACATCTTTGCCTGAGTTGGTTACTACTATTGTGGCATCACGTAAAGGCGAGCAGGACTTAGTGGTAGGTAATATTATCGGTAGTAATATATTCAATATATGTATAGTTTTGGGCTTGCCAGTTGCGATTTTTGGAGCGATTACGCCATCTAGCTTTCAGATGCTTGACATCATCATGCTGGTTACTTCTGCAGTGATGCTGTTTATCTTTGCTTTAACAAAACATAAAATTTCTCGTGCTGAAGGCGCAATCATGCTTGCTTCTTTTGTAGCATATTATGGCGCTATTATAATAATGTCATAATGATTTTGAGGATCATCTCGACACATGAATGATTTTAAGGCTAATCTAGATTTATCCTAGTCGCGGTCACGATCAAACGGTGCGTTGCGTCTTGGTTTGGTAAAGGTTCGCCTGCGCAGGTCATAATAATCATAGTTTCCTGCTCTTCGGCCTGAAGGATTGCTTTCATATCAATGTCGTTTTTGCGAAGAGTTTTGAGATCTTGAACTCGATAGGTAGCATTATTATAAATAATAAGATCGTCGACGTGTATTTGCTCAAGTTTTTTGAAAACCGTCGAAGAATGACCGATAACAAAGAGTTTGTTTTTGGCGTTACTATAAACTCCCGCAATTGTATCTGGTGCAACTAGCTGGCGTCCTGTTAGCTCTAAGGTGACAACCGGAGTTTTGAGGTTGATGCTGGAGATCTCGAGCTGTGGATATCCAGCAGCATCGACGGAGGGAGTGGGCTGTAAGCCGATGAATATATACACCGGCAGCATAATGGCAAAAAATGCGCCGATAAAGATTTTAATTTCGTCATTAGACCAATTAAGCGGGTTGAGGCTTCTCCAAGACCAACATGATTTAACTTTGCCAATAATGCGTGCCCAAAAACTCTGCTTTTTCACATAACCTCCATACTTATTAGTATTATAGCATAAGTAGGATTGAAAAAATGTGAAATATTTGCAAGTTAATTCTAGTTAAGAAATAATTAATTCTTTGTTAGATTTTTTAGCTGCAGTTTTGGCTGGAGTCTTTGTTATCTTTTTCTTGGTAGATTGCTTCTCGGTTTTCTTACTTAATTTTTTAGCCTGTTTGCTAGCCTTTTTAGCGATGCGCTTTACTTCCTTATCAGCCTTGCGTGCTGCCGCTGCGATTTGACGCTTTGATTTCTGTTTCGCTAGAGTCGACTTAAGTCCAGAACTCTTTTTAGGAGCTTCCGGTTTAGTTGTTTTAGTCTTAGACTGAGGCTTTTTCTTACCCCGCAGACGCAGCTTAGCTCCTAAGCTAAACTTTTTCTGCTTTTGCTTGCCGGTTAGCTCAACTTTGCTTTCTAAGACTGGCGCTGGAGCGGTTCTGTCAATAGAAACTGCAAAACCAGCCGATTCGACACGTGGTTTCTCTTCTGGAGAATCTGGGTTGGCCGAGATAACTGACCGAGGTTGCAAAAATATTTTAATAGTCGTACCAAACCCTACGCGCGAACTAGCTTCGATATAGCGATTACTCAAGAGCGCACAGGCGGCACGAGATAGCGTAGTAGCCGAATCAGTAATAACGATCGCACCTTTATCTACACTGATAGTCACTTCTCCGCGATCAGAACGTTTCAGAGTCGAGTCGAGATGTTCATCAAGGTATTGTTTAACCCGCTCGGGATCAGCGATCTCTTTAGTGGTGTCGGAAAAGTCCAAATTCAGGATAACCCCATCTTTCTCGGCAAGTGGAAGATACTTATTATAGATTTCACTAATAATTAACGATAAGCGGTACATAGTTCAATTATAACAGAGTTTTGAGCGAAATATGATAAGTTTTGGAGTATTTTTCGGTTATCTTCCCATTTCTTCACGCAAGAAGTGTCGGTTCAAAGCCAAAGTAATAACATGATCTTTCAAAAAGTCTGGGGTCATGATAAATTGCCCACGACACTTTTTTGCTCTACTAAAACCATCATTAATGAGGTATTGTTGCACTACATCGTTTTCAATGAGGACGCCCGTGATGCAAACATAATAAAGGTTGTCTGCAAAATTACTAGGTAGAGCCTGATCGCTGAGTATCTTGGACATTTTTAGCAAATCATGATAATTGTAGATTTTATCATCCAATACACGGGTTTCATCGTCTCGCACGAGGGGTCTCTTTATGGAGATCCAAACGCTAAAACCTTGCTTTAGCTGTTCGATGATAGCGGTTTCAATTTCGGTAAAACTAGCATGCCGTATTTCTTCGCTTCCTACCATATATAAATCAGCAGTGCGGGAATATGTTTCAAGGAAGTTATCAAAATCAAATGGTGTGGTCGTGGCGAATTCTTTCAGATCGCTTTTAATATAAGTTCTTTTGAATGTAACTGGAGTAATTAACTGATTTTTGTATTCAAACTCTTCAGGTGGGTTGCCGATTAACTTGGCCAAAAAATTATAAGCTTCGCTGAGCAACGAAAGACGTTTGGATTGACGTTCTTTGCGATTTTTGAGCTTAGCGACTTCAAGCGCGTCGCCTTTGATCTTGCATCTTAGTAGCTCAAGCATTGCGGCTGGACCATAACAATCAGATACTTCTGGCATAGCATTTGTGGGTACGATACCATATTTATTAACAACACAACGACACATATAGAAGTTCTGGTATAAAGTCAAATATCGATTTGATAGATCATTGATGAGTTCTTCGGTGATTCTTCCATAACACAAAAGATCATTGTAAAAAGCATTAATTTTTTCAAGCTTATCATAAAAATCAATAAAGTTGGACGAGAGCGACAGTTCTAACTTGGAGTTGTGATGCATCACATCTTCTAAAACGTTGGTAAAAGCAAAACTGCAATTTTCGGAATTATGTTTAGGATCGCGTAATGACTTCTGTGGTAGCTTGATAGTGAACTGAAATTTATATCCATTCTGATCATCGTCCAGACTGGCTTTGGCCAAGCCCCAGTTGCGGATGCGAGTTTCTGCCAAAGCGTTACTACTGTCGGCGTTATACTTTTCTTGAAACTTGCGAATGTTTTTCAGTGTAATATCTTCGTCCATAGCCATTACTATGATTATAACATAAGTGACTTCGTAACGACGAAAGATCGGAAGTTCATTTTTTAACTTCCCTTATGCCGGGGACGTCGGCGGTGGCTCACTGTACAATGTCGGCTCCG
>RYWJ01000029.1:0-3047 GCA_003979185.1 Candidatus Saccharimonadota bacterium
CCCGAACCTAGGAACAAATTTATATTTATTTTTATTTAGTTATTCTGCTACTTGTCCTTTCTTATTTTACTTTATGCGCAGAATGTGTTGTTTTGATGTTTGTTA
The DNA here is from genome assembly GCA_003979185.1 of Candidatus Saccharimonadota bacterium. Classification (GTDB taxonomy): domain Bacteria; phylum Patescibacteriota; class Saccharimonadia; order Saccharimonadales; family Saccharimonadaceae; genus Nanosyncoccus. The sequence goes on from RYWJ01000029.1 coordinate 106, forward strand.
GATGTGTTTGTTTGTTATCTAACTGTCCTTATACTAGCACACATCCTTCAAAAAGTCAATACCTTTTATGCTTTATTTTTAGAAATTGTCAAAACTTACAATATCCACCCCTGTTAATTCCCCATTTTTGGCTATGTAAATTTTACACTCCGAGCGACCTTGCTATACATGATCTCATTCTGTACGGTTTCTATCAATGTAGCTTTTTGTTTATGCTTGTAGATTTTTCCTGACGTGCTATATGCTGAGATATAGAACGACAGAGCGGCATACTACAGCGCCCTGCGGAAAACTTTAACAGCGGGGAGAAAGGATAAGATATGGGTATAACATTAGTTATACGCGTAGGATTTCTACGTATAAAAATAGTGTTAGGTAAAGCCTAACACTAAAAAACCATATCTACATTCTATCATGCTGATCGCAGAGAATCAAGACCTCGCGGTCGGACTTTCTGCGAAGTTGAGGTGATGTTAGCGATGTAGTAGCTCTGTCGTTCGTTTTATTATAGGCTCCATGATTTCTCCGTACGGGCTTCTACATTCGCTCGATTGGCTTCATCACCGAACGTGTCGCAGCTGGCTACTGGTGGTCTACCACTGTTGGCTCTGCTACGCGCGGTCACAGCTTGCTTACGGGCCCGACGAATGTCACCCCTCAGTTTAACTATTCCCGCGGAAACGGTTATGCCGTTCGCTGTGTGGTACGGGAGGGGTGAGAGAAAGCTATATCTATTACATAAAAAGGGAGGGCCAGCGTTTCCGCCGGCCCAACACAATCTTGCTATCACCCCCTAAAACATCAAATTGAACAAAACTATTACTCAAAATTGCATCTGAGAATCAGCTCCATCATTTGACGAAGCTTGCCCCTCATCTATAGTTTGAGCTGTTCTGTCAGCCGCACGATTTATAATTCTCTGCTGAACGTATACAGTAAAGCAACGCCACCGATACAGAATCAAGCCCCCAATTACAGCATTGCGCCAAAGTAGACGCCAATAAGCCGCGCCAATTGATGTCGACTCATTAAGTAATATTCAATCAGACAACAGTACTGCTGCGAGCAGTATCAAAAACCTTGACAGCGCTGTTTCTCGCATCACATCAAGTTCAACAGCGTAGTCGCTAATTTTACAGATCATTGTTACATGTTTCTTTACTACACCCCTTCCTAACTCACTGTAATGTTTAGTTCTAGCAGTCTTGGAACTAATAGCGCCAGAATCTTGCTCTGCCTTTCATCATAGCACACTTTGACTCAAAAGTCAAGAGATTGCAGCGTCTTAGTCGCTCTCACCTCTGAAATCTAAGCTTTTTCAAGGCTAATTGCGATGTTTTCTCCAGCCACTTTCACAATTTCATCATAATTATAATTTTGGTGTTCAGTGAGTTCCGTGGCCAGCGTCTCAGCCATCAGCATTTCGCGCCATTCCTTAGGGACTTCAGCATCAACGCTTAAGCGAATCCGATCGTCAACCATCAGGTCAGCCTTCTTGCGCGCACTCTGTACTGCCCGGATTAACTCCCGCGTCCAACCTTCGCGCGCCAACTCCTCAGTAATATCCTTGTCGAGCCAAGTCGCTTCCCCGTTTTCAACAAACTTTACATTAACCTCGTCACGAATGATCTCTTCACCCCAATCCGGAAGCTTTTCGCCCTGATAAATAAATTTGTTCAACGGCTGGCGTACCTTAATTTGCGCCTCGGTCTCGGATTTTTGCATCCTTAGCGCCAGACCTTCGTTAATCACGCTCCGAACTCGCGCCATCTGCTCCAATACTCCTTCCATCCCCCTATCCAACTCAATGTACATTGGGAACTTTTGTAGATGCACACTATTTTCAGGCTTCCAATTGCCAACTAAATTCTGCCACAATTCCTCCGCCAAAAACGGCGTAAACGGTGCCAAAATCTTCGCTAGGCGACTAATCACCCGCCAAAGCGTCCAATAAGCTTCGGCTTTATCCTCATCGTCCTCTGACTTCCAAAAACGCCGACGACTCCGTCGCACAAACCAGTTAGAAAGATCATCCACAAACGGTAGTACCCCTGAGAGAGCCTTTGGAATATTATATTCTTCCATTCCAGCCACAACTTCACCCTTGAGCTGACGCAGGCGCGCAATAATCCATATATCTAACGGATTTTTAAGCTCTCCACACCAACGGCTATCCACGGGACTTTCCCAGCCATCTACGCTCGCATAAGTGATAAAGAAATCATACACATTCCAAATCATCGCCAGCTTCCGGTTGACATCACTGACATCTTTATCGGTTAAAGCAAAATCCTCACCGGAGAGAACTGGCGAGCTTAGCAGTAAAAATCTGAGCGCGTCAGCCGAGAATTTGTCCATTAACTCGTTTGGATCGGTGTAATTACCGAGCGATTTGCTCATTTTGCGCCCGTCATTCCCCGCCAAAGTACCTGTCGTGATTACGTTTTTGAAAGCATTGAACTTTTGTCCAGGCGCTATATCTTCTTTGGACCGGTCGTCACGCCCGCCCGCCGTCGCGGGGGTCGTGCGACCTGCGTTCTCGGTTGTAGCCTGCGAAAGCTCCTCAGAAGATACTACGCCTTGGCCAAATGCCCCAATACTCGCCAAAGTCGTATTCACGCAGTGTACATAATAAAACCAAGCTCGCACCTGACCAACGTATTCCACGATGAAATCTGCCGGATAATTGCGCTCAAATTTCTCTTTGTTATCAAAGGGGTAATGGAGCTGAGCAAACGGCATCGAACCGCTCTCGAACCAGCAGTCGAGCACCTTCTCAATTCGCTTGAAATGCTCCCCATCAATATCAAACTCAATCTCGTCCACCCACGGTCGGTGATAATCCTCCAGCTCCACCCCCGATAGCTCCTCGAGCTCAGCATACGATCCGACCACCTTTACTGTCCCCTTGTCGCCCTTCCAAACTGGCATTGCTGTCGCCC
>RYWJ01000029.1:3057-3963 GCA_003979185.1 Candidatus Saccharimonadota bacterium
TCCGGAGCCTGTTCAATATTTTTCTCAAAACGCCCGTGCTTCAGATAGGCCGGAAACCAATTCACGTTTTCATTCTGAGCAATCATCAGCTCCTTTTGCCCCTCAACGTCGAAAAACCAGCTCGGAAACGCCCGATACATAATTCGCTGCTTACTACGCGGGTTAAAGGGATAATCATGCTTGATATATTCGATTTTCCAAATAATACCCGCTGCTTCGAGGCATTTTGCGATAAATTTGTTTGCTTCAAAGATCTGAATTTGCCCCTCTTCGTTTGGTCGCACCCCCGCCGCTTTCAAACCTTCATCCGCCCCTGACAGATAGCAGCCATACTCATCCAATACATCAATCACCGGAACCTCGTTTTGTCGCCCCAATTCATAGTCGTCTTCGCCATAAGCCGGTGCGATATGCACCACCCCTGTACCATCACTATCAGAAACAAAATCAGCTGCATAAATTTTGTGCGCATTCTCGGTTTTTGCTGAGTAATATTTTTGTTCAAACTTTTGCCAGTCAACCAATTTTACCCCCGATTCAGTAAGGTAGAGTGGTTTATAGCTCAAACCAACAAGATCTTTACCCTTTGCGTCGTCATAAAGAATCTCATAATCTACATCTTTAAACACTTCTTCTACGCGATTTTTAGCTAATACGTAAATCTTATCGTCGTCTTTCAGCCTTACATGAACATATTCCAACTCCGGATTCACTGCGAGAGCCATATTCCCCGGCAGAGTCCATGGCGTCGTTGTCCACGCAAGTAGATAAGTATTCTCGCCCGTTTCCCATTTGCCTCCATGGCATTTCTGCCCCGGCTCTATCTCAAACAATACATATGCACTTGGATCCGTCACCTCTTGATAGGCATCATTATCCATCGTCACCTCGGACTTCGAGACCGGA
>RYWJ01000010.1 GCA_003979185.1 Candidatus Saccharimonadota bacterium
ACGACGGGATGCGTGGACACCGCAAGCTTTAGGGATATGGCTGGTGTGATATTAAGAGAGAAATACCTCCCTGACCTACTTATCTCTGTAACCATTGACTTTTTGGGCTAAGTGTGCTATAATGGAGGGATAGGGGCTTTTGAGCCTAACTATTGTACTTTTTGATGGGAAGATTAGCATTGAGGATGATATTATCTCTCGGTCGTTAGGTTTTTATATGTTCGTAAGTAGCATTTAGCACGGATACGATCTAGGTTAAATGCTACCTATGAGTAGTAAATTCTAATGAAACAAACACGGGAGGAAATGAAAATGAGAAAAGGTTTGATGGCGTGTCTACTAATCATGGTGGTGCTGTGTACTACCTTAGGTGGATGCAAGGCGCGCAGCTCTTCGATGGAGTTCAGGGCGGATCCGGATGCTGGCGATGTGGAAGAACTGAAGTTACAGCTTTTTGAGGCCTGCCAAGCAATGCCAGAGGTTCTGGCTGCGACGATGTCAGCTTTTCCGTCCATCCTGGAGGAAGCGACGATCAAGACTTCTGATCCGATTGAACTCGACAATCTGATGGACGGTGGGGACGGTGGCGAGATACAGGCAACGTTATTAAAATGCTTTGTGGAACTCTTAGCTAGCGAGGATACCGAGATCGAGTTTGGCTTAACTTCGGGTCGCGTAGATATGACCTTTGCTCGGGAACGCAATCCAGAGGCGGAGTCCTATACACCGGCTAACGTCGAGATTTACTGGGAAAGAATGATGCTCCAGGATGCACGCCAGGTGCGCATTACCTCATATGTCCGCAAGGATGCACCAGAATCGCTCTACCTAGACCTAGAACATGGCTTCGCTCGCTGTATTGCGGTGGGATAGCCAATTGCAGTTAGGGTGACATTTTATTTACAAGGCGAACCTGCTATCACTTTGGTAATTCCCACACAACAAGAATCCCCGGTCTTCGGATCGGGGATTTTACATATCGCTAGAGGTAGTGTTGATACTATGTTATCTACCAAAAGGCTCTGCTAAGCGTAGATCTGGACGATCTTCGGAAATTCTCATTAGCTCGTTATATTTAGCAATGCGCTCCGAACGTGAGAGAGAACCGGTCTTGATTTGTCCAGTGCCAAGGCCGACGGCCAAATGAGCGATCGATGTATCTTCGGTTTCGCCAGAGCGATGTGACATGACTGTGCGGAAGCCAGCGTTTTTGGCCATTTTGACGGCAGCGATCGTTTCGGTCAGGCTGCCGATTTGATTTGGCTTGATTAAGATAGCGTTAGCAGCATGTTCCTTAATGCCGTACTCGAGGAGTTTGACATTAGTAACAAATAGATCATCGCCTACGATTTGGATACGATTACCAAGTCGATTAGTCAGTGCTTTCCAGCCTTCCCAATCGTGCTGGTCTAGACCGTCTTCGATGCTAACAACTGGATAATTGTCAATAACCCAGTTATACCAGTCAATCATGTCAGCAGAAGTTTTCCAAGATCCGTCAGTCTTTAGCTCATAATGATCATTGCTCCAGAACTCTGAGCTAGCTACGTCTAGACCGATCACAACATCTTGACCAGGCTGATAGCCGGCCGCCGTAATAGCAGCAGAAATGCATTCTAGTGGTTCATTATTGCCGTCGCGCACCTTTGGACCATAACCACCTTCGTCACCAACAGTGACTGCGTAGCCGCGCTCTTTGAGAACGCGACGCAAAGCCTGAAAAACTTCCGATCCCATCCGAACAGCTTCACCGATCGAACCAGCGCTGCGTGGAATAATCATATATTCCTGAAAATCAGTACACCAGTCAGCGTGTGCGCCACCATTCATGACATTCATCATCGGTAGAGGTAGACACATATCGCGAGTTGTACCGGCGATACTGGCAATGTATTGATAGAAAGGCAAATTTTTGGCTTTGGCGGCAGCTTTAGCAGTAGCAAGAGAAACTGCTAGAATCGCGTTTGCGCCAAGGCGACTTTTATTTTCGGTGCCATCAAGCTCGATCATGAGCTGGTCGACCTGCCCTTGATCGGCAGAATTGCCAACCAAAACGTCATGAATCTCATGATTGACATTCCAGACTGCTTTGGAAACGCTTTTACCGTTATAATATTTTGGATCACCATCGCGTAATTCTAGTGCCTCTCCATCACCAGTAGACGCTCCAGATGGAACAATAGCACGAGCGGCGTGACCCGAGTTTAAGAAGACATCCGCCTCAACAGTCGGGTTGCCACGACTATCTAAGACTTGCCTCGCTTTTATGTCTTTAATTACAAAATTATCCATAAGTAGATTATAGCACAAAAGCCCTTACATTTATTATTTTTGTGGTAAAATAGTAGTATCTGAGTGATATTATTTGCTATTTCTCAGAACAATTACATCATTTGCTAGCGAGGTACGCAAATGACATAGTAACAATAAGGAGGGCTATGGACCAAGACCCTAAAATGCAGGGCAGAGCAACACCGGCACGAGATGCACAGCCAAATAATAGTGCGACCGCTATAGAAGATCGGCGCTCGGGATCTGTTGATAATGAGCCTGTAGCTCGTGTCACAATTGATACAATACCAAAGTCGGAGGTTCCGGCTGGGTATGTGACGGTCCCATATGAACAGCCAAAGAAAAAGCACACTGGTCTAATTATTGCTTTAATTACCTTAATTATTGCTTTGTTGGGTGCAGCGGGTGCGGCTGTTTGGTATTTTGTTTACTATAATAATCCTGAAACGGTGGCTTTCGATGCTATCAATGGCATGTTGCATGAAAAATATGTTACTGCTTCTGGTCAGTTGGTGAGTGATATTGAGGGGGCTAATATGCAAGTGAAATTGACTGCCGATGCTAAGTCAAGCGGTTTCACGAACGATTCGAAGTTTACTCTAGAGCTAATGCCAAGGGATGATAGTGGCCAAGATGTGCTAGAAGAACCAATTAAGATTATCTTAAATGATGTAGTGATGTCAGATGGCGTAATTTATTTTCAGGTAGATAATTTAGTTGAAACCTTAGATCGAGCGATGCGAGAGCAGTCAGTAACTGAGGAAGACTTGACGAGTAGCATGGCGATGGCTTATGAGCTTGCCGAAGTCATCGACGGTGAATGGTGGAGGATCTCGGTGCCAGATATTATTGATGAGATTGCACCGAATCTAGAAGAGGCCAAGCCTGTACGGGAGTTTTACTCATGTATCATAAGTTCGCTTGGTTCGGATATTAAAGGCGAGATTGCTGCTGTATACGAAAAGAACCGCTTTGTTAATGTAGAACGAATGAATGCAAAGGATATTGAGAGCTTTACGACTGATGCTGGTAATGGTATTTACAGAGTGACGTTTGATTATGATAAGATGGCGGGATTTACTAATGCTCTGCCACATACTGCATATGCCAATAAAGTCTATGATTGCTACAACACTTACGTCGATGATATGTATGCGATCGCTCAAGATTCGGTAGAGCCAGATGTAGAAACAGAATTAACCAAACCAAAGCATATTTCGGCGGAGGATGCCTCAGAGGCAACGGCGAAAGATTTGGAAAAAGCGTTTCCGAATGATGCAGATATCTATTTGGAGATCTCTGACTTTGGGCACAGATTGAATGGGTTACATGTTAATGCGATTCATGGAGAGTCAAAAGTCCAATCGGATCTCAAGTTCAAATATGAAGAAGTTACTATCAATGCTCCCGAGAAATATCGTCCGGTGACAGATTTGATGGAAGATATTATGGCGATTATTAGGGAAGCCACCTACCCAGAAGAAGAGTGGGCGGACGATGATGATTGGTTTTATGAAGATGACGAATGGTCAGATGTCCAAGAGGAGCCTTTAGCTTAAGATAAGAAGGAAACTTATGGGTTTTTTCTCAAAAACGGTAAATACTACAAAAGCAAAGATGAAAGCTGCTGCTCAGGCAGTGAAGTTGGCGAATGCTGATGATATTCCTAAGGACGTGCAAGAGGAGTTAAATACACGACGTACTAGCGATGATACGATTTTAGCTTTAGATATTGGTACGGAATTTGTCAAAGCTGTTATCGCTAAGCAGCAAAAAGATGGTACCCTGGATATCATTGGCGTTGGTAAGGTGCGACAGGGCTCAAGCAATATGTACGCTGGGGCGATTGCTGACATCCCAGGCGTGGTGACGATTTGCGAGAAGGCTTTGAATCAAGCTGAAAAAGTAGCTGGCGTGACAAGTAAGCTGGCAGTGGTGGGCATTGCTGGGGAGCTGATTAAGGGTAATACTTCGACGGTTCGCTATCGTCGCAAGAACGGCAATAAACCTTTGACCGAACAAGAGATGTCGCTCATCATCAAGCGGGTGCAGGAGCAAGCAGGAGAACGGGCGCGCAAGGAAATCTCCGATGAAACTAATAATCCGAATGTCGAAGTGCGTTTGATTAATTCAGCGATAGTTTCGATCACGATAGATGGCTATAAGATCTCGAATCCAGTTGGTTTTAAGGGGACGGATGTGGTGATTCAGTTCTACACGGCGTTTGCACCGCTAGTGCATATTTCAGCGATTGAAAAAGTTTGTGCGGAGCTTTCTCTGGATCTATTGGCGGTAGCGGTAGAACCGTTTGCGGTTTGTCGGGCTTGTTTAGGTGATGACTTGGATGGCAATTTGTCGGCCATTGTAATGGATATTGGTGGTGGAACGACAGATATAGCCGTAATAGATGATGGTGGCGTTGAGGGGACGAAGATGTTTGGTATTGGTGGACGTGGATTTACCCATCAGATTGCCGAGGCTCTGAACGTGGACTTTGAAACGGCTGAGAAATACAAGTTAAGTATCAATAACCCAACTAAAGTTCCAGCTGACATGCGTGATAAGATGATGCTAGCTATACAGCGTAATTTAGCGGTGTGGTTGTCGGGTGTGCAGATTACTCTGGATGATTTTCAGCTAAGCGAAATGCTGCCAAATAAGATTTTACTTTGTGGCGGCGGCGCGGGACTCGGTGAGCTACAGGATGTGCTGAGCACAACTGATTGGTTCAAGGAACTACCTTTTGCACGACGTCCAGTGATTCATCTGGTGAATTCTACAGATATTCCGGGCATTACGAACCGTACTAGCACGGTCTTGGACCATTCTTATGTAACGGCCCTTGGGCTGCTTAGGGTGGCTTTAGACACCCTAGCGGGTGCGCCAGAAGAGGGCGGTGTGCGTGGTAAGTTAGCAAAGCTTCTGCAGAATTAACGGTAATAAGCAAGCATATTGAACGCAGTCGTTGCGAATGGCTGCGTGACTATGGTTACATAGTTGCATAGGTGGCGTATAGGGTTGCATAAAAAAATATTCATAGCGATGACTATGAATATTTCCAAAGGTCACATTCTGGAGCCGCGATCGAGATTTGAACTCGAGACCCCTTCCTTACCATGGAAGTGCTCTACCACTGAGCTATCGCGGCATCGGGAACTGTACCAAGTATATCATAACCTTGCGCGGTTGTGAATATAAAATATGGGTAATTTCAAGATTTTTAGTGTCGGACTGATAGCCCTAGATGGAACAGTCCCGAGTGACTAATCTTTGGTGGTTTTGGTGTTGTTAGTTGTAATCACGTTTGCAATTTCGGTAATGTCGCCAGTCTGAAGATTATTTAATTGATAAGGACCAAATTTAGTACGATGTAGTTTCTCTACTGTATAACCCAGTGCACCGAAAGTACGACGAATTTGACGGTTGCGCCCCTCATGCAGGGTAACCTGCCAAGATTTACGATCATCATTTAGCTTGACTAAGCTCATTTTTGAAATACCATCACTAATCTGAATGCCAAATTCACTAATCATCTGCTGGTGCAATGGTTCGAGCGCGCGGTCAAGCTTGACCTCATAGAGTTTGGTCTTTTGAAATTTGGGATGAGTCATCTGAAAGGCAAAATCGCCATCATTGGTAAGAAGGATTAAACCCGAAGAGTCGCGGTCGAGCCGACCGACGGTTTTGAGGTGGCGGTATTTTTCGGGTAGTAGACTGTAAATAGTGGGGAAATCTCCCTGTTGTTTGCGTGAACAGACATAACCAACGGGTTTGTTCATACCAATATAAGTATAGCCCGTCAAAAAGGGAACTATCTTCCCATTATAGCACACATTTGTATTTTTGTCAATACGCGCACCTAAAATTGCCGGTTTTTGATCAATTGTAATCTTGCCACTAGCGATTAAATCGTCGGCTTGACGACGTGAAATCCCGAGTTGCTCAGCAAGAAATTTGTTCAGGCGTATTGACTCTTCCATAGAATGATTGTAACATGCTTGCATTAAAAAGGAGTAAAAATCTTAGACTGAGGGCATAAAAGGCGGAAAATCGGTCTGTTGGGTTTGCATGGGGTTCGCCATAGGTGGTGTAACTGGCGCTTGGGGTTGGAAGTTGGTAACACCTGGTGTGATCATGCCACTACTATTGCGATCGCCAAGAACTTCGTGCACTACATTAACGACGTCTTCAATACCAACTTGAGACTTGACAAGATAGCGGTCGGCACCGAGATTCTCGCCTCGTTCGCGCTGATCGTCAGACGATAACGCCGTCATCATAATCACCTTAATATTGCGAGTTTCGGGCGTGGAGCGCAAAATATCCAGCATATCAAACCCGCTAATCTTCGGCATCATTACATCAGAAACGATCAAATCTGGACGTTCGCGTACGGCGACCGCTAGTGCCTCTTCGCCATCATGAGCTGACACCACGGCGTAGCCCTCGGCGGTAAGGCGAATGCCATAGATCTCGCGTAGACTATCATCATCTTCTACGATCATTATTTTGCTCATATTTACTCCTTAATTTTGATTAATGTTATTTGAGGCGCCAGTTACAGCGGTGGTTTGCGTTGGTGCAAACGTAGTAGCTGAGCTTGGTGTACCAGACTGCACTGGCGTAGATATGGTGGCTGGGGCTGATGGCGTGGTTGGGCTTGGCGCGGCGGGTTTTGCTGTGGGTTGCAAGATGGTGTGGGTACGTTGGAAAATTTGAGGCGTATTTGGAGTGATGGGCGCATCGGACGCGTCAGCCGCTAGGGTAGTATTATTAAGCAATGGCTTATGGCTCTGGATCATGGAGCTATGCTCAGTAGCAGTAGGATTTTCTTGATGAACGGGCTGGATCTTGATACCGGAAGCTCCAGTAGCAGTACGCGTAAGCTCGGTAGCAGGGGCTTTGATAGTGGCGGTTCCAACCACTGGCGCAACGAAAGGCGTACGCATCATTTTTTCATTGCCATAGGCAATACGCATCTTTTCGTACTCAGACTCGGAGATACGTGGCAAAGTCACATAAAAAGTTGAACCATGCCCAAAATCACTCTCGACCCAGACGCGACCGTTCATCGCCTCAACGCGCTGCTTGACTAAGTAAAGACCTAGCCCAGTGCCGCCGATTTGGCGAGTTTGCGAGTTATCGACACGGTAGAATTTTTGGAAAATATGACTCAAATCATCTGATGGAATACCAATGCCGGTATCTGATACGGTAATGAGGACTTTATCAGCTTCACCCTTGACGGCAACCTTTAGATCGCCACCTTCTGGGGTATATTTGATAGCATTGCCGACTAAATTATTGACAATTTCACGCAAAAAATCGTAATCTACGGCCATGTAAATTTTTTGAGAAAGATGCTTCTTATCTAAGAATTTACCCGAGCCGCCAAAAGTGTAACGAATATGTTTTTGCTGAATAGCTTCGGCCTGTTCGTTGACAATATAGGCGACTGCTTCAGAGGCATCTACTGGAATGAGATGCGCTTTAGCGCGACTATCATCAAATTTCGTCACATCGAGTAGATCTTTGAAGAGGCGTCCCAGATGCTGGCTAGCGGCATGCGCAGCTTCGAGATAATTATGGGCGCGCTCATCAATCGTGGCAGTTTGAGGGTTGAGGGCTAGACCAAGGTAACCTTCGATCGAAGCGACCGGAGTGCGCATTTCATGGCTGGCCGTCGAAATAAACTCGGCTTGTTCACGCTCCTCGGTGATTTCCTTAGTAATATCACGAAACGTAATAATACGATCGGCACCCTGATCACCAGTCGGAATGCAGGATAAGTCAATCGCGATGCGCCGCTCACTCTGTGCTGAAACTAAAACGTAGTCACGAGTATTCATGGCTTGATTGATATGAATGGCAGTGTAGAGAGTGCTCTCGGTTGGGTCAATCGGTACTTGTTGGGAATTTTCGAGATGAATCACGAGTTGGAAATCTAGACCAGTCACATTACTGGCATCACCAAATCCAGTCATGGCGGCAGCGGCGGGATTGGCGAATTTTATCATGCCTCGCTCGTCGACCACCATTACCGCCTCAGCGATAAAATCCAACGACCGTTGCGCAAGTTCAGCCATATTGAGATTATTATTCAACCCAGCTTTCTTTTTTCTAAACAAACTCATTGAAACCATTTTAGCATAAACATCTCAAAATGTTCGGAAAATGCTTAGAAGGGCGGGACATATTTTTAGCACAAGCGCAGAATTGTGTGCTATAGTAGGTTTATATGAATAAGGAAGTTATTTACTTGGAGCCGGAGGATGACATCACCGACATCCTGACTAAGCTTCAGCAGGCTGAGCAAAAAATCGTGGCCTTAGTGCCACCTAAAAAAGCCACCATGCTTCGTAGTACGGTGAATATGAAACTAGTGGCGCGCGTTGCAAAAGAGTGCGAAAAGGTCGCCGTGATCGTGACGGCAGACCCAGCAATCGTTAAAATGGCAATGGCGGCGCGGATTCCAGTAGCAAAAACTCTCAATTCTCGTCCGGTAGTACCGACTGAGGAAAATGTCAAAGCTGCTGCAGAGCTAAGTGAAGACGTGATTGACGAAGAAGCTCTGTCTGAGGACGGTGACCTCGGTAAAGGTGGTAAAAAAGGTAAAAACGCATCTAAGGCCTCAAATTCGGCTTCTGAGGGCGTTTCAGCTAAAACCGCCACTACACTCGAGTTGACTGAAGAAAGCCTTGAAAACGACTCTAAGGAGGCTCAGAACGCAAAATCCAAAAAGAAACAGCAAAAAAACAAAGAAAATGCTTCCTTTTTTGAAAAATACCGCAAATGGATTATGATTGGCTCAGGTGCGGCGGTACTCTTGATCGTAGTTTTGGTTTGGGCTTTTGTCTTTGCTCCAGCCGTAAAGATTACAGTAGCAATTAGTAGCACTCCTAATAATTTTTCCGAAAATGTTCGTTTTACGACCGATCAGAGTATGGCGAATTTAGCAGAAAATATCCTCTATACTGAAGAAATCAAGCTCGAGAAGACCTACAAAACTGATATTGAGGCGACTGGTGAGGAAGATCGTGGCGATAAGGCAAAAGGTAAGCTAACGGTCAGTGTAACTTTCCGTCCAAATGACTATATGGGCCATGGTGGGTATGGCGTGTCGGTAGCAGCTGGCGATTCCTTTACAAATCTTAACAATGGTAAAGTATACTATGCTACAGAGGCCAAAGAGCGTCGTTGGGATGGTGAGAATATCACCGCAATTGAGTGCGACAATGGAACCTTGACCGGTGGTAGTGCAATGTACGCGAGCTGTACGTTGAGCGTCACGGTGGCAGTGGAGGCGGCTGAAGCTGGTGAAAAATATGATTTACCAGCAGGAAGTCGTTGGAGTGGTAATGGTATCTCGGTTTCGAATGGTAGTCCTATTATCGGTGGTACGACTAATATGGTCAAAGTAATCAGCGATGAAGATGTGAACAAGCTTAAGGAAGCCCAGCTAGCTGAGCACCTTGCAGAAGGGCAGGAGGATTTAGTAGCAAGTATAAATAGTGATATGGTAGCTATTGAATCGAGTTTCAAAGGCGAAGTTGCAGAGGTAAAAACCACTCCAGAAGTCCATGATGAGATCAAAGAGGACGATAAGCCGAGTGCAGAGGTGAAAATAGTCTATTCGATCTATGCGATCAAGAGATCAGAGATTGAAGAATATATTAAGACCAAAATGGAGCTACCAGAGGATCAGAAGATCTATGCCTACGGGAGTCCATATTTCGAAAGATTTACGAATATTGAGAACGAAGCGCGGTTGAAGACTTCTGTTGAAACTGGTCCAACTGTGACTGAGGAAGACATTTTGAATAAGGTCAAGGGAATGAAGACTGGTCAAGTTCAACCAACCCTTAAGTCCATCAATGGTGTCAGCTCAGTAAATATCGAGACTTCCTACTTCTGGGTTTGGTCTGTACCAAAAGATCCGAGTCGTATAACAATTGATCTAGTGGTGGAGGAAAAGTAATGAAATTAATCGCTCTAGATGTTGGTACGAAACGTATTGGTGTAGCTAAGGCTGATTCGGCGGTACGTATCGCTATACCGTATAGCGCCGTCGAGGTCGATGGCAATGAGTTTAAGAAAATTGCTTCTTTGGCGCGAGCTTGGGATATTAATAGCTTCGTAATCGGTTTGCCACGTAATTCTAAAGGCGAGGAAACTGCACAAAGCAAATACGTACGTAAATTTGCCCAGGTGCTAAAGAGCGAGATCAGTGGAGCAAAAATCTGTTTTCAAGATGAATCCCTAACTTCTGTGGAAGCTGAGAAACGCCTGAAGAATCGCAAAAAAGGCTATAAAAAGGGCGACATTGATTCTGAGGCGGCAGCAATTATTTTGCAAGACTTCTTAGAGCAAAAAACTGGTAAACCAACTTCTCGTGCGGCGGCTGCGAAGCAAAAGAGCGTCAAAGGCGCGAAGTCGCATCGTTTTGTGACAGTATTGGTCGCGGTGGTCTGTCTGCTAGGTGCAGTAGCAGCGGTAGGTTACGGTTATTACCGATATAATCTGCGTCCCTTGGTAGAGATAGATTGCAATGCTGATGGCACAACGGTTGATGCTGACGAATGTAAGGAAACCAAATTTGTCGTTGAGAGCGGTACTGGTGCGAGCACGATTGCCACTCAGCTCAAAGAGGCAGGTTTGATCCGGGATCCGCTCACCTTTCAGATCTATGTGCGTTTGAATGCGGGTGGAAAATCACTCAAGGCGGGTGAATATAGTCTTAATAAGACTATGTCGGTCGGTGAAATCGCGGATGCCTTGATTAAGGGTGGGCGTGAGAATGTCTTTAGTTTTACGATTTTTCCAGGCGAAACTGTGCGCGAGATCAAGAAAAAGCTAGTGGACGTGGGCTATTCTGAGGAGCAAGTTGAGGCGGCTTTTGCTAAGGATTATCTCGGTAAAGACTATAGTTGGATCTTTGAAGGACGTCCAGAGGGTGGTTCTTTAGAGGGATACATTTATGGTGAAACCTATGAATTTTATAAAGACAATACTGTCGAAGAGATTATCGAACGTACTTTGCAAGAGATGGCTAAGGTAATTCAAGAGAATGACCTGAAAGCTAAGTTTGAGGCTCTGGGCTATAATCTGTATCAAGGCATAACTCTAGCTTCAATCGTTCAAAAAGAGGCCAACAATGCGACCGATCAGGCGAAAGTAGCACAAATTTTCTACAACCGTTTACAGAGAGAAATTCCACTCGGTAGCGATGTAACTGTGCAATATGCGGTAGACTTGGTCGATCCAAATCGAGAAGTTTATACTAATAATGCTCTGGCACTAGAGATTGATTCGCCATACAATACAAGAAGGGTAGCAGGTCTACCCCCAGGGCCGATTTCTAACCCTGGATTGTCAGCGCTCATTGGGGCTGCTACCCCTGATGGAAGCGTATCAGAATACATTTACTTCTTGACAGGAGATGATGGTGTGATGTATTATAGTAGTACTGAGGAAGAGCATAATCAGAATATTCGTGACCATTGTCAAGTCCTCTGTAATGTAGCATTGTAAGAATAAGGAGTAATCAATTCTAAACTGCGAGTAACTGGGGTGAGAGTTAGGTCTTAAATTATGAGAGCTAAAGCAAAGAAACCTAGTTTGTTAGGTAAAATGGGTAGGGGAGTGCCGTATTTATTGGCTGCGGCGTTGGTTTTTGGCATTGCTCAGTATGGGTCAGAAGATAAGAATGGCTCTGGTGATACGAGCTTAAATATGAATGCAATGGCGGCGAATAATAGCGTTTCAGCTGATCAGCTTTCAGAGTTGTACGTAGTTGCAAGCTTATCCAGCTCTTTTAGCTTGGCTAGTACGGATTCGGTGTCTAATAATTATGTGGCCGCGTCGGTTTTGAAAGAAATTAGCCAGACTAGTACCGATAAAATCGAAAAACCTGGTTATGTACCAGTGAGCTATTCTCCAGGTATCGAAACCTACATTGTTAAAGATGGCGAGACAATGCAGTCGATCGCATCAAAGTTAAGTGTTGAGTATCGCACGCAATTAACCACTGATCTGATTCGTTGGTCGAATAATCTGAAAAATACTGATGTTTCTGTGGGTCAAGCTCTATCTATTCCGAAGACCGCTGGCATTATTTACAGTGTTAAAGCAGGTGATACTCCAGAATCTCTAGCTGCACGCTATGGTGCGCAAGCGGATCGGATTATTTCCTATAATAACCTTGAGGAAACTGGTTTGGTGGAGGGTATGTCGATTGTTTTGCCGGGTGGATCCTTACCATTGACGGAACGTCCAGAATATGTGCCAGTCTATACTTATTCATATTATGGTTCGACCTCTGACCGTAAAGATATGCGTGTAGTATATGAACCAGTCACTCAAGGCTATGGCAACCGTATGGCTCCTGGCCAATGTACTTACTATGCTTGGTGGTGGCGTGCTACTAGTCCATACAGCTTAGGACCTCTACCAGCTGGTCTGACGGGTGATGCAAAGTATTGGGCGAATAATGCTCGTGCTCTTGGTATGCGAGTTGATAATACCCCAGAGGTAGGTGCGGTTTTTCAGACGACCGCTGGTTGGTACGGTCACGTTGGCGTGGTTCTACGGATTAACGATGATGGCTCTTTGCTGGTTCGCGAGATGAACTATGGTTATCAAGCCTATAAGGTTACTGAATCGACCATTCCAGTGAATGTGGTTGGTAATTTCACCTATATTCACTAGATAGCCTTAAACGAGATTTTGGGGATTAGCTAGCTTTCGGGATGAATTTTTGGAAAGATATGTTATAATTAAAAGTAGATATGTTTATAGATGTCGCAAAAGTGAAGTTGCAAGCCGGCAAAGGCGGTGATGGCGCCGTGTCGTTTCGGCACGAGATTTATATTCCAAAAGGTGGTCCAGACGGTGGTGATGGGGGCAAAGGCGGCTCGATCATTTTTAAAGCTGATAAAGATACTAATACTTTGTTGGATTTTCGTTATAATCCAGAGTTGATTGCAGAGGACGGCAAAAAAGGCTCGGGACAGCGTAGCGCGGGGCGTTCAGGTAAAGACCTGATCGTGGAGGTGCCGATTGGTACGATTGTAAAACGCGATGAAGAGATCTTGGCGGATCTGATCGAAGATCAGGAAGAAGCCGTGATTGCTAAAGGTGGCGATGGGGGCTTTGGCAATGCTCATTTCAAGTCATCGACACGCCAGACACCGTTAATTGCCGAGGTGGGCGAGCCTGGTGAGGCTTTTGAGGCGACACTTGAGCTGAAGTTGTTGGCGGACATTGGTCTGGTGGGGTTGCCAAATGCTGGTAAATCGACTTTTTTGAGCGTAGTTTCTAATGCACGTCCAGAGATCGCGAACTATCCGTTTACTACCTTGACCCCGCAGTTAGGCGTGGCAACTATTGATGAGCATGATTTGCTGATCGCGGATATTCCTGGTCTGATTGAAGGTGCGGCTGATGGCAAGGGCTTGGGCCACGATTTTTTGCGGCATGTCGAGCGTACGGCAGTGTTGCTACATTTGATTGATGTCTATAACGATGATGCTGGCGAAGCTTACCGAATCATACGCAGGGAATTGGATCATTACGGTGATCTTGCTGAGCGGCCAGAGATAATTGCCTTGACTAAGTGTGAAGGAGTGGACGCCGAAATTATTCAGATGCAGAAGGATGCAATCTTACAGACTAATCCAAAAGCGAAGATTTTTGCGATTTCAGCGCAAGCTGGTACGGGCATAGAGTCATTACTGAGGGAATTATTGCACCTGAAGACCATAAACGATCAACACAGGGTAGCACAAACTGCAGCATCCAACCAAACCGAAGCTACAGCATCCAATCAAGCACCAGCTTCAGCATCAGATCGGGCTCAAGCTGATCATTCCTCCCAAGAAGATGATGTGTCGACTACTACTGAACTACCAGTAATTACTTTGACCTCCGAGCAGCTCTCTAAGGCTTGGAAAGTCGAAAAAATCAACGATAAATACGTGGTAACGGGACCGAAAATCGAGAAGTTTGCACGCCGTACCGATCTTAATAATTACGAATCGGTCAATCGTCTACGTGATATTATGAAGAAAATGGGTATTCGAGCGGAATTGACTTCTCAGGGCGCGGTGCCAGAGTCGATGATTTCAATCGCTGGAAAAGAGTTTACACTGGTAGAAGATTGGTAGTCAGCGCAAGTAGTTTGCGTGACACGCAATGCTGTTGACGTCGGAAGGATTGACTGTTCTTGGCTGGGCTGGTTTAATGTAAAATTTACAACATTTTTAAGAAAAGTCTTGTACTATTGCTAAAAGTGCCTTATAATAAACATAAGCTGGTACGCTCCAGGGGTTCCATCTAGATATTGTCTAGTGGAGTGTGGAGACGAAACAAAAAAGACAAACAGCGGATTAAAACAAACCAATGTGCCCCAAGGGTGGGCGCGCATCAGCGAGGAAGCCGATTCTGTAAGATGAGTCGGCTTTCATAATGGTTATGATTTGATGGCTGTAGGTTTTGTGTTATATTGGGTTTTCTGAGGCAAAATCAAGCATTTTGGTGATCTAGCTATGGTTGAGGGTTGGGATATGATTTAACCATTGACTTTTTGAATGAAGCATGCTATAATGGAAATATAGGATGTATTCAGTGCATGTCTATAGCACCTTGATTTAGTTAGAAAATGTGTTTTGTTTTATCCTCGCGTCGTGGATGGCGTCAGGCTTGTATTTGATTGACGGGTCTAACGCTGTCCATGACAGTAAAAATATGTTTTGGGGGTAAAAATTATGAAACACAGGATGTCTATGGATGAGTTGTCGAGCTTGGTGGGTAACTGTGGCAAGATCACGGAAAGCGATGGCTGTTACCAGGTACGGAAGCCGGACGGGCTTCCTCTGGACTTCTGCCTGAATGCTTGGCAGCCAGTAGATGAATACGGCCGGATCTATCTGGACGGCATGGACCTTGAACTGTGGGATCAGCGCTTGGCCACTGAGCTGAGCTCGGCGGATCAGCCGTTTACGGTTCACATCGGTCGGTTTGTGCCGGCTAACGAGACTGACGGTCAAGACATGCTCTTTATGTTGACAAGCCAGAACGCCAATACTTTGGTGCTTGGTGTATTGTACCCGCCGGACAATCTGCCCAGTCAAGAAATCCTTGACAAATTCAAGCAGGCCCACTCTGCCTATGCGTACTATCGCTATCTGGTAGAGGATGGTAAGAACATGGTACAGGATCTGTGGATCTTGCCGGATAAGGGCGAGATCGGCACGATGGTGCGTGGGCTGATGTTTATGGCCCAGCAGCGGCAAGAAGAGGACGCCGCCACTTATAAGCGTTTCATGGAAGACCGCGAGCAATTTCGCGATAAGATGGAGAAGCTGGTGCTGGCCTTGTCGGAACCTGGCTGGAGCTATGTGTTTATGGATACTTGTCTTCGTATCAATGGTCCTGAGGGATTGTACTCCATTTTCTTCTATGATGCGAAAGGTCTGAGACGGCTGTGTGAGATTGTCCGCAAGGAGTTGCCGACGTAAGCTCGTCTTGACCTAGGGTCAGGTTTGTTCCTAAAGAGTAAAGGTATTCAGTCGCATCGACATTTTCTAGCAAACCCCCAGCTTAGGCTGGGGGATTTTCCTTGTCACATAAGCATGCTATAATATGGACAAGATGGCAAAAATAAAATTCTCTATTATTACCTTATTCCCAGAAGCACTCAAGCCTTATCTGGATAGTTCAATGCTCTATAAAGCTCAAAGCCGGGGCATTATTGAGATAGAGTATGTGAATTTGCGGGAATTTGGGCTTGGTCCGCACAAATCAGTTGACGACACTCCATATGGAGGTGGTGATGGGATGCTTTTGCGCTGTGAGCCAGTTTTCGCGGCGGTAGAGAGCATAAAATTGACGGATCCCCAAGCAGAAGTGATTATTCCGACTCCGGTTGGAAAAACCTGGAATCAAAATTTAGCCAGAGAATTTGCTGGTGGTGACGAATTACGACATTATATTATCATTTGTCCACACTATGAGGGCTATGATGAGCGGATTTTGTCAATTGTGGATCATAAGATATCATTGGGCAATTATGTACTAACGGGCGGGGAATTGCCAGCTTTAATCCTGATCGACTCAGTAACAAGACTATTACCAGGAGTATTAGGAGGTGCAACATCGGCAGAAATCGAGAGTTTTTCGGAAGGTAATAATTTAGAATATCCGCAATACACGAAACCGGCAGTGTTTCGGGGGATGGCAGTGCCGGATGTGCTGCTATCGGGGCATCATGGTAAGGTAGATGAGTGGCGCAAGACGAATAGCGGGGAGAAAATGGATTAGTGCTTCTAGGGGATGATTGGAGAATGATCTAGGTGGGGTAAAGGTGGTCGTGTGATCACCTTTGTGGTGATGGAGGTTAATATCCTAATTAACTTAGAGTTTTCGTATAGGATATTGATTCATTGAATGACAATTGATGGCTCTGTCCTTAATTTTGACTTTAATCATGTTTTGTGTTATGAAATGGTACTTTTGTGTCAAAATCACCAATTTTAGCCTACTTTAAAGCAGCATTTTTCCGTTTAAGCCTATTTAGAGCCATTCTGAGCGATTTTTCTTAAAACCTTGGTATGAGAGCGGTTTTGATCTAAAAGGCGCTAGAGGGTGTCTAGAGAGGCGGGGATCTTCTGTTTTACTAGTGCCGCTGGCATTACTAACAACGCTGCTGGCTCTACTAAGATCCGCTCTGCTCCCTACAACTTCCCTTATGCCGGGTACGTCCTCGGTGGCTCCCTGAACGGTGTCGGCTCCGGTGGCGACTATTGGTCTCGTACCGCCAACTCTGCTACCGGCGCGTACGACCTGGCCTTTAATAGCTCCAATGTCCTCCCAGCCAGCAGCAATATCCGTTACTTCGGTCGCTCCATACGCTGCGCCGCTACTACCTAAATAGTATATGGGTTAAGGGTGGTGAGGGGATGTAGTACTACAATCCTAGCGTCGCCCCCTGAACCGCCTGACCAGATATGTGATAAGAACCTTAGATAGTTAGGAACAACGACGCCGCAACTCGTATGCTATAATATTTCCATGGATATGAGCACGCCAGTGGAGGAGATTAAGGGAGTTGGGCCGAAGACGGCGGAGCTTTTGCACAATGTGAATCTACGGACAGTGGGTGATCTACTCTATTGTTTGCCAAGAGTTTATGAGAATTACCAAACCTCGGTCACGATTGAAGACTTGAAGCCTGGGAATGTAGTAGTGCGGGGTAAAATTAGTGATTTACATATTGTAAGGACGGCGCGTCGTCGGTTGACAATTACAGAGGGGGTGATTCGTGATGAGACGGGGGCGATTCGGACAGTTTGGTTTAACCAGCCGTATCGAGCGAAGCAATTTGATCCGAAACGTGAGTATTTTTTTACGGGTAAATATGAGTTAAAACATGGTCGTTATACTTTAACCTCACCGTCGGCAACTTTGGTACAAGATCTGGAACAAGATGGTGAAGCAGCTCGGTTTCAGCCAATTTATTCCGCCAAAAATGCTATCAAACCACAAACTTTTCAAAAAATTTTAGCTAATTTACGTCCTGAGTTTGCCAAGATACCAGATTTATTACCTTTTACAACATATGCTCCAGATTTTATCAAGTCGGGAGCGCGTGCGGAGGCTTTGTACTGTTCGCATTTTCCAGAAAGTCCAGAAGATGCCGAAACTGGGCGTCGTTACCTGGCTTATGAAGAACTTTTCGAGCTAATTTTGGCGGCAAAATTAAATCAGCAGGAGAATCAACGCTTACGTGCGATGAGCTTACCGTTTGACGCGGGGTTGATTAAAGAGATTGTGCAAAGTTTACCATTTCGTTTGACTGGCGCACAGCGACGCTCGACATGGGATATTTTGCAAGGTTTAGAGAAGAAAGTCCCGATGAACCGGCTTTTGCAGGGTGATGTTGGTTCGGGTAAAACTATCGTGGCGGCACTAGCGGCGGCGCAAACGGCGCATAACGGTTGTCAGGTGGCCTTGCTTGCTCCGACTGCGATCCTAGCTACACAACATTATGAGGGATTGAATCAGCTTTTTCGGGGGATTGAAAGTCAGAATCCGCAGCTGAAAATGCCTACGATGGCGCTACTGACCGGTGCAACTAGAGGAAAAAAGCGTTTGAAAGAAGAGATTGCTCAGGGCAAAATTGACTTTGTGATCGGTACGCATGCGCTCTTGACAGATGATACGAATTTTAAGTCGTTAGCCTTTTGTATTATTGATGAGCAGCATCGCTTTGGGGTGGGGCAACGTCAAAAACTTTTGCTTAAATCACCTGATGGGTTGGCACCGCATTTACTTTCGATGACGGCAACACCGATTCCGAGATCTTTGCAGTTGACAATTTTTGGTGACCTTGACGTGTCGATTTTGAACGAGCTACCGCCGGGTCGTCAGCCGATTGTCACAAAAATCCTCAATGAGCTGCAACAAAAAGACGAGCTCTATCCGGCGATGCGCGAGTTGCTGGGTAAAGGGCAACAGATTTATTGGATTTGTCAGGTGATCGAAGAAACTGGTACAAATACCGCTACGCCTGTCAAAAAACAGGCCAAAAAACTAGCGGAGCTATTTTCGCAGGTTAAAGTTGGGCTGTTGCACGGTAAGATGAAACCCGCCGAGAAAGATCAAATTATGGAAGATTTTGCACAGAACAAAATCCAGATTTTAGTGTCAACTACAGTGGTTGAAGTGGGGGTTAATGTACCGAATGCTAATATGATCATTATTCAAGATGCGGAAAATTATGGCTTGGCGCAGCTACATCAGTTGCGTGGGCGTGTAGGACGTGGCGATCAACCAGCGAGCTGCTATTTGTTGACGGATGGGGAAGGGCGTCCGTCGCGGCGTCTGCGTGAGATGGAAAAGTCTACGGATGGTTTCCATTTGGCAGAGGTGGATTTGAAGATTCGTGGGCCGGGGGAGATTTATGGGGCGATGCAACATGGTGAGTTAAATCTACAAGTGGCAAATCTTTCTGATACGAAGTTAATCGCGGAGGCTAGTCAGCATGCAGCGGAGTTTGCTAAGAACCCCGAGGCGATTACAGCTTATCCAGAGCTGTCCGCCAGGATCAAGAAATATCAGCAATTGACTACCCTAAATTAACTAAATTGTAAAAATAGCCTTTTTCAATGTCTTCAAAATAGGACTTTTGGCAAGAAATATTGTATAATGTAAAGATAATATGTTTTCTACTACTACAATTGTTAAAAACTCAAAGTTCTCGGGTAAGATAATGGGAACACACCAAAAGCTCGATCAAGCGGCGCGTCGTAGTTTGGCTAAGGTGTTGCCACGGGGTAAATACTTTCCCTCGGAGAAAGAAATATTGCATTTCGAGGGATCGCGTGGTCCAGACGGACTGAAACGCAAAAGCCCAGGTATAGATGAGCCGTCGCATATGATGGCGACGAGTGATTTGGTGCAAGAACAGGACGAGGAGAATGATGCCTCTAGTAGTGAACAGGCTTCATCGCAGCATGAATTAGATGCAGCTCCTGATTTAGTAGCAGAGAAAATAGATCATAGCAACCTTGATGAACGTTCGGTGGTGACCATGATTCTGGATCACCGTTGGAACCTAGTCAAGGCGCTCAAAGATAACAACCAAGTCCGGGCGGCGTTTGAAGCGGCTTGGATGGCACATATGTTGACGGATGGTTTGACGCCAGCACATCATTTCCCACTTTCGCAGGTGAAAGATGAGCTGATGACTGATAAGGAGATCATGCGGGTTTTTGGACAACCAATCAAAGGCGTGATTCGTGGACGGAATATGTTGGAAACTATGCGCAATAACTGGTTGTTTTGGGGTGCGGGTGGACATATGTCGAAGCATATTGCCTATGAATATGGGGTTTTGATGATTGCTACACCTTTGTCACCACGCTATTTGGAGGTGGAGCTCCAACCGACCGACTTGCAGGAATTAGATACGAGAAAGATGTTTCGGCAGGCTTTAGGGCGAGTGCAAAAGCTTGAACAGTATAGTCAGTTCCTAGAGAACGGCTGGATGACCGAACTGGCTATGGAGGTTAAGGAAATCTTATTACCAGAGATTATTCGAGCGATTGCCTTAGGGTGGTATTCAGCGGTAGTGGAGGCTTATAAACTTAAGCCAGAGGTGAAAAATGGCAAAAACTGAACAATTGAAGATTATCTCGGGTAAATATCGCGGACAAACACTCAAATCTCCGCAAAGTGAGAAGACTCATCCGATGGGGGCAAGGGAAAAGCTGGCACTATTTAACATGGTCAACGTGGAAAACGCCGTAGTACTAGATGCTTTTGCTGGCTCTGGTGCGCTCGGCATTGAGGCACTTAGTAGGGGGGCGGAAGCGGTGACTTTTGTAGAGAATAATACTAAGGCGACAGCTATTATCAAGGAAAATTTGGCAAATTTAGATCTTGAGGCGAAAGTGGTAAAAATGCGTGTAGGCGAGTTCGCCAAACAGGCTATAGAAACGAGATTTAATGTAATCTTCGCTGATCCTCCTTATGATAAAATTGAGAGATCGGAACTAGTAACACTGATAAGCTTATTGAGCGATGACGGAGTTTTGGCTTTATCTTCGCCGAAAGAGCAAGGAATTTTGGATTTAGATGGCTTGCGAGTGTCATCAGTACATACTTATGCGCGGGCGCAAATTACAATTTATAAGAGGGCATAATGGGATTGGAGATTGAAGCAACTTTTATTGATATTGATAAAGATACACTGCGTAAACAGCTGAAAGCTCTGGGTGGAGAACTCAAACAGCCAGAAACACTAATGCGGCGAGTGATTTTTGATCGGGGGCAAAATGCTTTCGTGCGCGTGCGCGATGAGGGTAATTGCATTACGATGTCATATAAAAATGTGCAAGAATTAAGCTTGACTGGAGTGCAAGAAATCTGCCTAGAAGTGAATAATTACGAGCAGGCGATTGACTTTTTGCGAGCTTGCGGACTGAAACCAAAAGCCGAGCAGGAAACTCTACGTGAGGAGTGGGTGCTTGATGGCGCGGACATAGATATTGATACTTGGCCATGGTTGCCAAGCTTTGTTGAAATTGAGGGGAAATCTCCGGAGGCGGTGCGGAACATTGCAGATAAACTGGGCTTTGATATGGGGGAAGCTCATTATGGTTCGGTCGATGAGATTTATAAGATATATTACGATGTAACCAATGAGCAGATTAATTTTTGTCCAGAAATCAAATTTACCAATCCGCCAGAATGGCTGGTTGCGAAACAGAAATAAACCATATTATTCCTAGACTCCCTACAACTTCCCTTATGCCGGGGTCGTCGACGTTAGCTCTCTCCGCGATGTCGGTTCTTGGGGTTGGTACTGGTCGCGTACTGCCTACTCTAGGACCGGCGCATACGACCTGGGCTTCTCTAGCTCCAATGTCGGCCCGGCCTACAGCTACTCCCGTTTCGTCGGCTTCTCCATACGCTGCGTCGCTACTACCTAAATAGTATATGGGTTAAGGGTGATGAGGGGATGCAGTAGCTTAATACCAAACCAGCCATATCCCTAAAGCTTGCGGTGTCCACGCATCCCGTCGTTATGGGTGCGTGTCACCTTCTCCTCGTTCGTAAACTGCGGACAAGCTTTAGTGATAGGCTGGGTGTGACATTAATACCTCATTTACATATACTCTTCAATGCTCTTTTAGTCTATCGGAAGTAATAGGAGTTGGGAAGAATAGTCGACTTCCATATATAATATTACGATAGAGCTAAAAGAAACAGATGATCTACGTATGATCTCTACACGCCTATGTTAATTTTAAACTTTCCTCATACCAAGGTTTTCCGAAAAATCGCTCAGAATGGCTCTAAATAGGCTTAAACGAGAAAATAGTATTTTGGAATAGGTTAAAATTGGTGGTTTTGACTAAAATATAGCTCAATTCACTCAAATTAATGGAAAATGGTAAAATACAGCCAAAACCCACCAAAATAGTTCAAATTGATTACGAATGAGAGTTCTGAGAAAGATCTGGATTACGCAGTATGAATATAGCCAGGCGGTTCAGGTAGGCGACGCTAGGATTGTAGTACTGTATCCCCTCACCACCCTTAACCCATATACTATTTAGGTAGTAGCGACGCAGCGTATGGAGTAACCGTAGTAACGGGGGCTGAAGTCGGCTGGGTGGACACCGGAGCTATTGAACCAAAGGTCGTACGCGCTATTAGCAGAGCCGGCGATACGTGACCAATAGTAGCCATAGGAGCCGACATAGTAAAGAGTGCTATCGAGGACGGTCCCGGCATAAGGGAAGTTGTAGGGAGTCTAGGATCTCGTAGCTCTTTTGTTGGAATTTGTTTTCTTAGTGTTAGATTTGACTTTTGTGGCAGTTTGGCTAGCACTCTTATTTTTAGGTGTGGCTTTTACGGCATGTTGACGAGTATAGCTAGACTTGATCCTTGAGCTACGCTTGACGGTTGCCTTAGCACCACTGCGTTTGCTAATAGTTGTAACGCGAGTGGCGGCGGTCATTGTCAAATATTTGCGTAATGTGAAGTAGACCGAGAATGATCCGGAAAAGACGAGCAATGTAAATAGAATAAAACCTCTAGAAAGTACTGCGTTGGTAAAATATTGCTCAAAAATTGGTGCTGCAAGATCGCTAATGATACCAGTATTCGGAACGAATGCGATTTCACCCAGTGGCGGGGTGTAGAACAAATCATCATCTTCGTCTGGAGCAATTGGCCCAGGTACGACAGGGTCGTTATTTTGATCTTCATTACTATCGTCCGGATCAATAGGGTCTGGTTCGCTTGGATCGGGATCTATTGGAGCGACTGGATCTGGATCAACTGGATTTGGGTCTGGATTGGGATCTGGATCTGGGTCTGGATCTGGGTCTGGATCGACTGGAGGGATTTCCTGATCATTAGTATAATCCAGCCGTGTATCGTCATGGGTGACACCAGAAACACCTAGTAACTCAGTATAAAAGCTAGTGATGGCTTCAATGGTGCCAGTTGGATTGTCGGAAGTTTCGGCATAAAAGCGGAAATAGAGCGTATCGCCGGTCTGGCCATAAGGCTGCATGCGAATAGGGGTAGTTAGCGTAAATCCATCAAGAGAATTAAGCGGTGCGGAGATATCCACGGCTTGCCACGAATCTTTATCTTCTGGTGTTGTGGTATAGTAGAGTGTCTTAATATCAAGTGGCAGATAACCACTATTTACTTCGGGTTGCTGACTTTCGTCTTCGTTTGTGGAGGTATCGTTGATGTGCGCAGCTAAGCGTATCAGATCAAGGACGTTATTAGGGTCACGATTAGTAATACTGGTGTTGTATTGCACTAGGTTGCTGTTGCTATTTTCGACCTTACCGACAATCTTGCCAGTTAGATCGCAATCTGCGGAGATTGGCCAGTCCATATTAGTAATGGTAATCTTGGTATTTGAAGCGTCAGTGCTACGTTCGGCGTAGAAAAAGTCGAGGTTGACAATATCTCCAGGCTTGAGACCGATATCTAGAGTTTTAACTTCGACATTGTGGAAGTTTTCTCGGATTTTTGTATTATATGGACCGACACAGGAAGGGAAGTCGCCTATGACATTATCACGCAGACAGCTAGTCCAGCTATCATCGCGAACCGAAAGATCATTGACTTTTTCGATGTAAGTGGTGAGAGTGCCGTCTTTATTAATACGGAACTTGCCATTGATGGCGCCATGCAAACCGCCAATATCTAGTACGAGCTTGTTATTTAGGAAGAACCAAACGTCATCATCACCCGAAAACTCAAAGAGCTCATCGCCAGTTGCTTCGATTTTGACAGCAAAATTCAAATGTGCCGTAAAGTTAAAATTATGGTAAGCCCCATCTAGACCCTTCAACGGAACATCAGACTCATCTATGCCAGCTACATCATCAAGTGGGTAGATATTTTGCCCACCGTAGGTATAGGAATTATCGCCAACGCGTGTGAAAGTAACTGTACGACCATTGATCTGCCGGGATAGTCCCGGCACTTCATGGAACCAACGGTAAAAGTTGTCGCTAGGCAGTACTGGATCATTGCCAATAACATTCATTGCAAACAGATCATGATTTACCGACCAAGAAGCCTCGCTATCCGAGAATGCCGGTACTGGCAAACCATCAGCACCGAGTGCCGTCTTGACGATGCCAGGTAGCACGCCATGCGTCCAGTAACCACAGGTAGACCATTCAAATTGGCGGTTCTTTGCGTCACAAGCGTCGGCTTTTTGATCCCAATAGGTAATAGGCAATGTAATGGTATCTGGACGCTCTAAGGAAGATACTTTCCAAGATGCTGGAATTCCATCGTAATTTTCAATATTTTCTAATGACATTGCCTGTACGAGTGATGAAACACCAATGACCACTAGTACGAAAAATGATACACACGCCACTATACGTGCGACTAAACACATGCGACGTTTCATAAGTTTTTGTTCAGCTTTTCTCATATGTTACTTTCTGTATTAGCATAAGGCTTATTTAATATAAGTATATCTTGTGTATAGAGGGGCGTCAAGACTCTTATTTTGTAAGAAAAGGTGAAATTTGAGCAGGTTTCGCTTGTGTCGGAAATTCCTGAAATTATAAGTTGTGCCAATGCTATACATGGCATGTTATAATAACGGTATCGCTTTTGTTTAGAATAATTAGCGTGAAAAAACAAACTTGATGGAGGGAAAATGGAGGACTTAGAGTCGAATCAATCACCAAAATTAGAAGAACAGAATCCTAAGCTTATGAGTACATCGCCTATGGAAACGTCTATCAACAAGTCGTTGTCGAAGCTAAACAAGCCCAAGAAGAACACAGGCTTGATGGTGGCGATAATGGTGGCTGTGCTTGGCGTGGGATTTGGTACATTTGGAGTGATATTTGGTCTTGAAAAATCTTCGGAAGCTGAGCTTTTGAATAATGACAATGTTGAAAAGGAGCAGGTGATTGAGGGGTTGCGAGACCAGGTAGCTAATTGTGAAAATGATGGGAAGCCTTGTGGAGAGAATGATGCTAGTATCATCAGAACGATGAAAAGACTTGATGAGGGAAAATGTCTAAATAGTGAAATAGGGGGACCATGGTTGATTAATGATAGTGGGTCAGCGCTCCCTATTTTAACGACAGTTGACGCGGCTGGTGAGGTTCAAGTATCTGTGGACTGGGATGCTCTTAAGGAAAAATGCGGCTATGCGGATTCAATAGGTGTAGGTAGTTGGCGGGATACAGGAATAAAGATAAATACTTCTGGCCCAGTTGTGGATATGCTCACGGGTTCCTTTGGAAATGGCTGCGGATATGATACGCTACTTCTGCTTATAGAGGATGGAACCGTAGAATATGTGCCGATTAGAAAAGCAGCGATGCAAGAGGGAACTATACGTACTTATGGCAAAGTGCCCGGAGTGGAAGATGTCGTGAAACTTTATACTGCTACACATATGGGGCTCTATAGCAGTAGGCGACTTGTAGCTCAAAGAGCGGACGGCGACTACTATGATTTAACTACAATTTTGATGGAAACGGGAGATTATGAATGGTGAATGGCTAGACTTTTATCAGAAGGCTCTTGTATAGGATGGCGAATATTTTAGTGTAATTGTATAAGAAGTGGCTAAATATTGAAAACCAAATCTCCCTATTGACGCAAATAAGAAAAGTATAGAAGTCTTCAAATGGTTGAATATATGATATAATAGGAGCGAAACAGCTAATATAAATAAACATTGCAAAAAATAGAAAAGTATGATATAATCATTAGTACTATATTATAGAATACTGGAAAGAACAAAGAGAATGATTACAGCAAAAGAGGCGGTAAAAAAATCCATAGAATATTTATTTGAGGTGGTTGGCGAAATTGAGAAACCGTCAAACGTTGCCTTAGAAGGTATACGCAGAACGAATAATAATGAATGGGAAGTTAAGCTTAGTTATGAACGCGGTGGAAATGATCAGCCGTCCAGTTTGGAAGTTCTTTTAGGTAAGAGCACGCGAAAATACACAGAGATTCACCTAGATGATAAGGGGAATGGCATATCTCTTGAAACGGCTAAAGTAGCTTCTTAACAGGCAACACATAGTGAAATTATCCGAAAGGGTTTCAAATGAATTTTTGCGCGCCTGCATTAAAAGCGGTATTATTTTGGATACGAACGTGTTTCTACAAGCTTTTACTCAAATTGAAGCGGATAAGGAAGAGAAAAGGATCGTTAAGAGTATTGTTGGCTATTGCGCCAATAAGGGCGGCAGTATTATCCTTACTCCGCATATATTGGCTGAAATTACAAATCTAGCTATTAATAGACCGCGTAAAGGCATTGTGTCGACCGATATTGAGAGGGTGATTGTCGTATTGAATGAGGTAAAGGAGCATTACTCTACTAAAGATATAATACTATGTCAACCCGAGTTTAGTAGATTTGGCTTTGCTGATTTATCGATTAAAGAGGCTTGTAAAGAGCTTTCTTGTGGGGTGCTAACCAATGATAAAACATTGCATGCCGACTTAGTTAATGAATGTTACTTTGCTATGAACACTCGAGAATTGGCGAGTCAATCGTTGGTAAATGATTTATTCTGCAAGTAGAGTATTTGTGGTATTGTATTTAGATTGTCCCTACACTAATCCAAAGCCTACTCACGTTCATGGAAATGCCCCCGTCAGTTTCCTGACAGGGGCTTTGCTTTGGAACGATCCAGATTTCCTAATCTGTGGGATATTCTGTCACGAAGCTGTGGTACTTGGCTCCGTAGTGGGAAATTGCATAGTCTACATCGATAATATATTGCTGGATAGCGGTGTATTCCTCGGGCGTAATTTGACGCCGACATTCTCGGAGCAGCTTACCTCCAAGAGCCATTATCGTTTTCGCCGATCCGAGGTTTTCTTTGTTGCAGTCCAGCAATACAGCCTCGATGCCGCGGTACTGACAGTAGTTTAACGCCAGGAATAACTGGAGCTTCGCATACCCCTTCTGGCGTTCGGATGGGCGAATACCATAGCTAATGTTGCCACTACCAAGCATCAGCGCATCATTCAATGCTAAACGGATGTTGATAGTGCCGATCAGTCGCTCCGCCTCGTCTTGTAGCATATGTGATGTTCTCGGTATCCGTTCCATCAGGAAAAAGGTTTCGGCAGGCACACGCTTGTCGTTCGGGACTTGATGACGATCGGCTTCCAATATCTCCAGCCAACCGTCGTAGTTGTCATGGTAGCGTTCCAAGCCACTTGCGTAGAATTCCTTGAGATAGTTCCTTGCTTGTTGCTCATGCTTCTTCTCGGGCTTAACTAATCTGAAATTTCCCATAATTTACCTCCGTATTATCTGAAATCGTACTGTAAGGTGCTTAAGTCTTAATTATTGCACACTTGGTTCAATTTGTCAATTTA
>RYWJ01000011.1 GCA_003979185.1 Candidatus Saccharimonadota bacterium
CTACTTAAGTATGATACTTCTCCTACTGGTGCTATAGTACTAAGATTTGGTGTAGTAATAGTTAGCGAGGTGGAGGAAGATACTGCACGAGATATTGTATAGTTAGTGCTATCTACATTTGTTACATCCCCTTCACTTCTTTCTCTTATTATATCTTCATTAGCTACACCTACTTCGTTTCCATCACTTTTTTCTCTTACTACATCTTCATAACTATTAGAGCTCCCCATGGTATTAGTATTAGTGCTGTTACTAGTACTATTACCATCCTCTTGTGCATATACTCTACTATCTACTACATAAGGATTACCTATCATACCAACTAAAAGGAGGGCTAGAATACTATGTAGAGGAATAACGTTATAATACTTATTACCATAAGGGCATCTACTACTATTATTATTATAGTTATGAATATAGTTAGTACTATGACTAGTACTACTATAGTCCTTATACCTATTTCTAGTAGTATCCTTTCTTCTACTAGTAAGCTTAGGTTTAGTATTATACTGTAGCATGTGGCCCTCCTTTTAAGAAATAGTGACCATCCGCAACGCAAAAAATGACACCACGAATGGTGATCAAACTAAAGCTAAGTAGTGCTTCCACTAAAACTTAGCCACTCATGGTGCCATCTTATTGTTTTAGGGGAAGCTGCATTAGCTAGAATACAGTTTCGCTTTAGTTTGATCAAGTCTAATTATATATTGAATTGGTTTGTGGAGCAAGACATTACGGCGTTAAAAAGCATTGAAGGAAAGAGAATATAAATGAAAGATTAATATCACACCAGCCTATCCCTAAAGCTTGTCCGCAGTTTACAAACGAGGAGAAGATGACACGCACCCGTAACGACGGGATGCGTGGACACCGCAAGCTTTAGGGATATGGCTGGGTGTAATATGGAAACCATCCTTGTATCCACCTCACCACCCTTAACCCATATACTATTTAGGTAGTAGCGACGCAGCGTATGGAGAAGCCGTCATAGCGACTACTGGTGTCGGCTGGGGCGACATTGGAGTTATCAATCCAAAGGGTGTATGTGCGCCGACTATCATCGGAGTAGACGGTACGCGACCAATAATTGCCGTTGGAGTCAGGACGGTTAAGCTTACCATCCCAGACGCCTCCGGCATAAGGGAAGTTGTAGGTGGTGAAGGTGGAGCCATCTCATACATATCCTATTTAACTTAGGGTTTTCGTACAAGATATTGATTTATTAAACGACAATTGATGGCTCTGTCCCTAATTTTGACTTTAATCATGCTTTGTGTTATGAAATGGTACTTTTGTGTCAAAATCACCAATTTTAGCCTACTTTAAAGCAGCATTTTTCCGTTTAAGCCTATTTAGAGCCATTCTGAGCGATTTTTCTTAAAACCTTGGTATGAGAGCGGTTTTGATCTAAAAGGCGCTAGAGGGTGTCTAGAGAGGCGGGGATCTTCTGTTTTACTAGTGCCGCTGGCATCGCTAATAGCTCTGCCGGTTCTAACAAGATCCGCTCAGCTCCCTACAACTTCCCTTATGCCGGGAGCGTCAGCGATAGCTCACTGTACTATGTCGGCTCCTACGGCTACTATTGGTCACGTACTGTCCGCTCTGGTAATAGTCAGGGCGCGTACAACCTGACGTTCGGTAGCTCCATTGTCAACCCAGCCAACTACTTCAGCCGTTACTACGGCTTCTCCATACGCTGCGTCGCTACTACCTAAATAGTATATGGGTTAAGGGTGGTGAGGGGATGTAGTACTATAATCCGGAATAGCTAACACTCGGAGGATCTAACTATTTTTAAGCTTCACTATACTATATAGGTATTACATGGTATAATAAATATATATGCGTATTGCAATTACTTCAGATTTATATTATCCTATGTCCAATGGTGTAGCTGTGTTCGCACACAATCTAGCGAAAGGTTTAGCAAAGCAAGGGCACGAAGTGATGGTTCTGTGTCCGAGTTTTAAGGGGCGACACTACCGGATGAAGCGTGACGGTGTGACAACTATCTATTTGCGATCAATTCGCTTTCCGTTTTATCCTGATCAGATTAATGCGATACCCGAAGGCAAGAAGATTCTCAAGAAAGTGTCGGTGCCGCGTTTGGCCTACCGCCATGGACTTTGGATTACGGTAGATCCTTATCCTGAGCTGAAAAAAGCTCTCAATAAGTTCCAGCCAGACGTTATTCATAATCAGACTGCAGAGATGGTTGCTTTTGCTGCTCGACGGTATGCTAAAAAGTACAATGTACCGATGGTTAGCACTGGACATGCTTATCCAGACAATATTACGAGCCAGGTAAAATTATTGAAGCCAATTAAAAAACCGCTAGATGCAGTTTTGCGGACGTATATGGCGAGCTTTCTGAAGCATTCTGAATATGCAACAATGCCGACCGAGATGGCGATTGAAGATTTAGTTCCAAAAAATCGGCGACGCTTCAGCGTGACGGTTGAGCCATTATCGAACGGTGTGGATTTATCGCAATTTAATCCTGGCAAGCCGAAGCTGAAAGTTCTAAAACACTATCATTTAGATACAAAAGTTCCTCGTGTTCTGTTTGTGGGGAGGATCGATCCAGAAAAAAGTTTAAGCAATATTGTGAATGCTTTTGCAGGCGTGCTAGAAAAGGTGCCTAATGCTGAGTTGGTAATCGTTGGTGATGGCACCGATCGGCGACATTTGATTGATTTAGCCGAAGCTTTAGGTATTACGGAGAATGTGAAGTTTCCTGGGCGAATTATGCCACCAGATGTCGTGGAGATTTATCATTCGGCGACAGTTTTTGCGACCGCAAGTGAAACCGAGACGCAAGGTATTGTGTTGATTGAGGCAGCAGCTACAGGCTTGCCACTTGTCGCAGTGGATGCTGGAGCAGTGCGTGAACTTTGTCAAAATAAGAAAAATGGTATTTTATGTCAGCCAAGAGATATACCAGGACTGACTGATGCGCTAGTAAAAATCTTGCAAAGCGAAGAGCTGCAAGAAAAATATGGCGCTTATAGTCTAGAAGTTGCGAAAAAACATGACCTGAATCACACTCTGAAACGTTTTGTGGAGATTTATGAAGAGGCTATCCAGCTTAAGGGCAAAAAGATTTCCCAAAAACGTCGTTTTTGGCGACGATAGTAATTAATTTTCTAGAAAATCGATAATAGCCCGAGCAGTTTCGTGAGGCTTTTCGTAATTATGAAGATGTCCGCAGTTTGGCAGGAATACGGTTTCGAGATGCTGGTTTGTTGCTAGGCGACAAACATTTTTCTTACCCACCAAGCGATCTTGATCTCCTGCTAGTAGTAATGTTTCCTGTGGCAGCTGAAAATCGCCAACACAGTACTTGGTCGAGAACTTAGCGGATCGAAACATTTCGGATTTAGAAGGTGGATGATCAGCACTGCAGGCGTGCGTTATTTCCATGGTTTTTCGGAAGAGCTTACGATCATGCGGAACAAAAAGGAACTTAGTCGTAATATAATCTACTACACCACGCGGTAAAAGTGCCGAAAGCGGCGAGATTAGTCTAAACGGTGCTGCGGGGCGATTAGCGATTGGTGAGAGTAGGATTGCTTTACGATTAAAACTCTGTGGGTATAGGCTCAATGCCGCAGCCACCACGATTGATCCCATAGAATGCCCGACCAGTATAGGCTTCTTGAGGTCGTTAGCTTTCGCATAGTCCACAAGAAACTCAGCATAAGCCTCTGGAGTGTAGTCAGATAACTTTTTCGCTCCAGCAAAAGGCGAGATAGCTGGCATGAAAACTTGATAGTTTTGTTTGCGAAGATCCTTGGCAATTTCAGATAATCCAACCGGCGACCCACGGAAACCATGCACTAAGATAATCGCAGGCTTTTGACGGTCGGAGGAATGAGGGCAGTTATTTTTTGGCATTTTCTAAGGCTTTTTTGATAGTCGGACGGTCAAATCCTAAAATACGCTCACCATTAATTTCGGTAACCGGTACTGCTTCAATTCCGGGAACTCTAGTATTAGTAATATCAATTTCTTCATATTCTACGCCTTGCCCATCTAGCCAATCCATAAGGGCGTGACAATATGGACAGGTTTGTGTGGAATATACTCTAATCATAATTTAATTATAACACGTATGACGTCATAAGGCGAAAGTTTCAGAAACTTATTTATGATACTTTTTGGCGGCATCCATTTGTGGGTCGCGGCTGAGGTTGATATCTTCGTAAGTACGCTCAACCTCTACATCTGGCGTGATACCTTCTCCATTAATACTCGATCCTTTTGGAGTGTACCAGCGAGCGGTCGTGGTTTTGAGGGTTGCGCCGTTGGACAAATCTAGTAAGGTCTGCACGACACCCTTGCCGAAAGTCTGCTCGCCAAGGATAGTGGCTTTATCATAATCTTTGAGTGCACCAGCGACAATCTCTGAAGCGGAGGCGGTTCCACCATTAACCAGAACGATGGTTTCCATATTGGCTAGTTTAGCCTGACCACGATTGGACTTCATAATCTCTTCGCGGTCGTTTTTACTCTTTTGAATCAGAATATTCTCATTATCAATCCATAATGACAGAAGATCTTTGGCTGCAGAAACGTATCCGCCACCATTACTACGTAAGTCTAAAATAACCTTTTTAATACCTTTTTTCTCAAACTCCTCATTGACGATTTTTTGGATCAGCGTACCCGTGTCGTTGTCAAATCGGGTTACTGTGATAATTGCGGTTGTGCTATCATAATCAACGTAGGCAGAAACATTATTGATCGCTTCTCGTACGAGCTCAAAGGTCTTCTCCTCGTTACCTCGCATCACCGTGAGCTTAACTTTAGTACCGGCTTCACCTTGTAACTTGGAGGCAATATATTCCGAACCTTTGTCATAGACTAGCTCATCGTTAATCTTATAGATAATATCGCCGGCCTTGACACCCGCTTTCCCAGCTGGATTATCTGGCAAAGTTCGCAATATACGTACATAGCCATCGCGCAAAGCCATTTCTACACCAATACCTGCACCCACATTGCCGTGCAAGGCATCCTGATATTCTCTCGCTTCTTCACGGTTCATGTAGACGGTGTATGCGTCACCAAGCGACTCCACCATTCCCTTTTTAGCCCCGTCAAGCAGGACTGATTTATCCAGTTCTCCGTCATAATACGTAGCTAGAGTGTCATATACTTCATCTAGACTACTCCAGTCGTTTTTGGTGTGGCCCTTGAAGCCTAAGTAAGGCAAGAAATTTGAAGCGAAAGTATTCCAGTTTAGTCCGACGAAAATACCGATAGCCAAAGTCGCAAAAGCTCCAATAATTGCACCGCCTAGGCTAACTTGTCGTTCTTCCCATTGTTTAGTCATAGTTTTATTTTAGCACATTAGCCTAAGAATAATCCAAAAACTATGTTTTATGTTACCACAAACGTTGGTCAAGATGGATATAGCGGTACAAGTACGGATTTACATTATAACGTGCGCCAAAATCACCAGGTAAACCACTTTTCGAGCTAGCTGTATTATTATATTCTGTGAGGTTGATGGTGCCATTTGAGTTGACGCTTTCTACCCACATGACGTGACCATAGATACCAGCCGTGCTGTAAGCTATAGCGTGTGGAGCAGGGTTACTATCTACGACATATCCATAGCGTTGTGCTGAATAGCCCCAACTTTTAGCATCGCCCCAAGAAGAAATATAAATTCCCCAGCGTTCTTGTGCTTTCCAACCAGCATAGCTAGTACACTGACAAACATATCCACCAACGACGATATAACCTACATTGTCGCGTGGGCAACGGTCGCGATAAGGATAACTATTGTAACCTTCGCCAACCACACCGCCATTGTTATATTTAGCAATTTCAGCAGCGATTTCACGTTGCATAGTCTGGCGCGCAGCCTCAGAATCACGTTGATATGCAGCAGAATCATTTTCGTACCGTGCGATTAGACTTGCTTGCTGGTTGCGCTTGTTAGTGGCTTCGTTGCGGCTAATTTCAGTACTAGCGATCAGCGCATCGACGCTAGCCTTTTGCTTTTCCAATTCCTCCTTCAACTCGCGTATAGTGCGCGTAGAGGTAGTGACTTGATTTTTAACATTAGTTTGACGATTTTGTTTTTCAGCAAAATCTCCCAGTGACTTACTACTAGCTAACATGGCGATTGTATCGGTTTCGCCTTCAAAGTGCATCGTGACTAGCAGCTTAGCAAGAGCAGTTTGTTGCAAGGTGAGCTTTTCTTGATTTAGCGTAATTTGTGCGTTTAGATCGTTCGCGATAGCTTGATTACGGGTAATTTCGTCTTCCAGCGCGGCAATTTCTGCATTCAGGCGTGCGACTTCTCCTTCTAGAGTATTGGCATAAGCGGCTAGTTCCTTGGCACGTGCTTCCGATGCGGTAGCACGATCAGCTGCTTCACGACAAGCTTGTGTGACGCATCCGTAAGGATAGGCTTGAACTTCTTCATCATTTTCTAAAAATATAATCTGAGTGATTAAAAAAGTGCATACTAAGACTAGCCCAGCGATTAAGCTTCTAAGACCAATGGTTTTGTGTTTTTGTGACATTTTCATATATATTATATATCACACTTATGCTTAGAAGTAAAGTTACTTGAGGTATTTTTGCATGGCGAGACGAGCAGAGATAAGCCCAATGAGCATACCAATACCGATCACAACTAGATAAACAATAACAAGTCTACCAGTATCCATAAACATAGTGACCGTAGAGATATCAATATTATAGCCAACCAGGCTTGGCGCGAGTAGGCGGTAGCCACCATACGCTATTGTACTAGCGAGCAACCCCGAGATGATCCCGCAAATTTGTGCTTCAACTAAGAATGGTCCTCGGATAAAGTTTGTATCTGCCCCGACTAGACGCATCATGTAGATTTCTTCACGTCGAGAGAAAATAGCCATACGAATTGTATTAAAAATCATCAAAACGGAAATAATTAAGAAGACTGTCCCAAGAATCAAACCACCATTTTTGGCGATATTGGCCCACGAACTGATCGTGGCAATTTCTGCTTGGTTTACATCATATGTCGGTTCGATTTCTGGATCGATATTCTCTTGGATAATTTCAGTTGTAGACACAATGTTCTTGAGCTGATCTAGATTATCTGGATTATAAACCTTAATACGCATGGCTGCTTGCATGGTGCTAAGCATGAGCTCACTCATACTTTCATCTTTCAAGGCAAGCATGAGGTCTTCATTGTCCTGATTCTCCTCAAGGAATTTTTGATACTCCATTGCAGAGTCTGTAATCGCAATCTCCTTGACGTTAGGATCAGTCTTAATCATGCTAGCTATATTATCTAGTACTTCAAGGCTAGTACCAGGTTTGTAATAGACTGTAATATCAATCTTATCGCGTAGAGTTTCGGCAGTTGAATTAAGTACTAAACTCGCGCCCACTGTGACTAGCAAAATAACCAACGTGACAGTCATGACTAGTGTAGCAGCGATTGAAAGCCAAATGTTTCGTGTAAAGCTCGCAGCGCCATATTTAATGACTCGACCAGTACTTCTGACCTTGCTGACACTACTGTTTTCAACGAGCGTCTTGAGATTTTCTTTTTGTTTGAGGCGAGTTTCTCTGTCGATAATTCGCCCAGGTTTTTTGTTGCGTTTTTCCACTTTTAATCTCCTACACTACGCGTTTTTGTTTGGATTTGCCCAATGGCCTTTTAATAACTTGTTTAATGCTTGGAGCCGGTTTAAGTTTGACGGTATGACCAGAAGTAAGCTTACTAAGCTTAGGCGCGGCCTTTAATGGTTTGCTAGCGGCGTACCACTGATTAGCCGAATCGCGTTCGTACTTCTTCACTGGTGCTTTCTTGATAGACTGAGGTTTAGTTGTGTTAATAATATGAGTATTGCTTTTCGATTTGGTGACTTGTGAAGAAAGTTTGCTTGGTTTTTGGACTATATTGTTGTTATTTGCATAGACTTTTTGGATAACTGGCTTTTGTGTGACGATATGGAGCTCTGGCTCAGACTCTTTTGCGGGAAGAGTGTCTTCATTGGTCAAACGATAGATACCATGAACTTTCTGGTCAGCAATTACGCGACCATCTTTTAGCGTGACGACACGCTTTCGAAGGTTATTAACGATATTCTCATCGTGTGTAGTAACTAATAATGTAGTGCCAAAGTCATTAATCTTCTGTAATAAATCGATAATCTCAGTACGGGTCAACTTATCTAGATTGCCAGTTGGCTCATCGGCGATGAGGATTTTTGGTTGACGCGCCATGGAGCGAGCAATACTGACGCGCTGTCGTTCGCCGCCGGAAAGATGAGTTGGGAACTTGTTGGCCTTACTCTCCAGCCCAACAAGGTCAAGTACTTTTGGCACAGTTTTAAGAATTTCTCGATTGCTCATGCCAGCGATCTCTAAGGCGAAGGCTACATTTTCAAAGACTGTACGCGTTGGCAATAACTTATAGTCCTGGAATACAACTCCTAAACGGCGACGATAGTGCGGAATATGGCGACGCCTGACAAAGTCTAGATCAATTCCACCAACCACTATTTTTCCAGAATCTGGCAATTCTTCTTTGGTAATCATTTTGATTAGAGTAGATTTGCCAGCACCAGACTTACCTACCAAAAACACAAACTCATGTGGATCAATATGTAACGAGATATTGTCCAATACTGGTTCTTCATCACCAGGATAAGTTTTGGTTACGCGGTCAAGCAGAATCATATTATTATAATACCACAAACACTTTGGACTTACAATATTCCCAATGATTTATTTTTCTGCAGCTGATTCTAAATAAGCGTTAATGAAGCCTTCCAGATCCCCATCAAGAATTTTTTCGGGTTCTTTGCTTTCGTACTTAGTGCGAGTATCTTTGACTAATTTGTAAGGTTGCAGGACATAATTGCGGATTTGCTGACCCCACGACGCAGATTCACCAGCACGTAATTTGTCAATACTCTCGGCCTGCTGTTCTTGCTGTAACTGGATAAGCTTGCCACGCAGAATTTCCATAGCTTTTTCCTTGTTTTGCAATTGTGAACGTTCGTTTTGGATAGCTACTACGGTGTTAGTTGGCAAATGCGTGATGCGTACAGCTGAATTTGTGGTATTTACGGACTGACCCCCATGTCCACCAGAGTGATATACGTCAATACGCAAATCTTTATCATTAATTTTTATATTATTGTCCGCCTCAACAATTGGCAAGATTTCTACCAATGCAAATGAAGTTTGCCGTAAATTATCGGCGTTAAATGGCGATAAGCGTACTAAGCGATGTACTCCATGTTCCCCCTTCAATAAACCATAAACGTTTATGCCAGTTAGCTCATAAACTGCAGTTTTAATTCCTGCTTCTTCGCCTGTCGTTCTTTCGAAGCAGCTAGCTTTAAAATTTTGCCTTTCTGCAAAGCGTAAGTACATGCGCTCAAGCATACTTGCCCAGTCCATCGCCTCTACGCCTCCAGCTCCAGAAGTGATGCGAACAATTGCGCCAAGATGATCGTATCTACCCTGAAAACGCAGTGCTCGTTGTAATTTTTTAAAATCTTGTTCGGAAGCTTGGAGCTGAGCTTCTAGCTCATCGTTCAGATCGGGGTCATTGAGTTTTATTAAGTCGCCCAAGTCTTCGACTTGTACTCGTAGTAATTTCCAGGGTTGGACTTCGTCATTGAGTCGAGCAAGATTTTCATTTTGCTCACGTGCATAATCAGGATTACTCCAAAGGTTTGGATCGCTAATTTGAGCCTCAAGTTGCGCAATTCGGGCAGTCTTGTCATCCAATTTTAATTTCTGCCAAGCAGTATCTAGGTCATTGCGCAGACTTTCCAGCCTTTTAGATATATTATTAGCCATTAAACTAGTTCCTGTACGAGTTTTTGAAATTCTGCGCCGCGTGCATAGACATTGTCAAACATATCAAAACTGGCAGCGGCTGGTGACATTAGAACGATTGCGGGTTGCGAAAGTTGTTCAGCAGAAGCCCTAGCTTTTAGTAGTGCATTTGGCAAACTGTCAGCAAGCTCAGCATGCTCGAGAAGTTTAATGAGTTCTTTTCCTGATTCGCCGATAAGAATAGTTTTCTTGAGATTTGAAGTGCTTTGGATGTAATTAGCGATTTCCGGCAGATCTTGATTATTAGTCTTATCGCGACCACCAGCAATTAGTACAATTGGTTGCTCAGGAAAAGCCTTCAATGCTACTTCAAGCGAAGTCGGTGTAGTAGAAAAGTTATCATCAAAGTATTTCACTTGGTTTAGGGTGCGTAAATATTGTAAGCGATGTGGTAGTCCCTGAAACTTCGCAAAAGTTGTAATGATTTTCTGAGAATATTTTTTGATAAAATCAGTTAATCCTATGTGATAAAAACTTGATACAGCCAGAAGGGCGGCTTCGGCATTATCCTGATTGTGTTTGCCAGGAATGTTTAAGTGTGACAAAACTTTGGTCAGCTCAGCATTCTTTAGTGGATAGGCAAGCTTTTGAGCGGAACTCAGTTGTGCAATTTGCAAGGAGTAGGGATTCTTACTGTAGTATATACATACATCAGTTGCAGTTTGATGCTTGACGATGTTAGCCTTAGCTTGGACATAGTCGGTAAAGTCTTTATGTACATTAAGATGATCTGGCTCGATGCCAAGTATAACGGCTATTTTTGGCGAAACATCTAAGTCCCACAGCTGAAAGCTGCTCATTTCGTATATAACTACATCGTTGGGTTTAATGTCATCCAGAATATCTAGAGCGGGATTACCTATATTGCCTACCAGCCAGACTTTTTGATCAAGAGCCTTGAATAGATCGGTAATTAAGGAGCAAGTAGTGCCTTTGCCTTTTGTGCCAGTGACGCCAATAATCGGGCATGGACAATGATCAAAAAAGTACTTTGTCATACTAGAAAAGTTTTGCTGTGGCGGTACAGATGGGCTACGTAAAATTAAATCAAAATCATTGAAATCTCGACCATTCAAATCCTTTGGATCAAAGTCATCAATTATTTCTACTTTTGCTCCGCGTTTCTGAAAATACTGCTCGGCACTTTTCCCCTCTTTACCGTATCCTAAAATCCCAACTTGCATAGTTATAGTATATCATAGATTTGGCGGGTAAGTCGCAGGCTAGTCGAATTTAAGTTGTTCAGCCATTTCAATGATGAGGGCTTTTTCGACCGAGCTAACAGCGACCATAGCATTGATATTGCTACTAATAAATTCTCTTGCCAGCTTGACGATTTCATCTTTCGTAATATTTTTAACTAAAGTTGGGAGATTGGAGTACTTTTCAATTGTTCCGTTAGTAAAATACCCGTCAGCGTAATAGTCGGAAATTTGCCCAACAGTCTGAGCACCAATCTGATAGCGCCCAGTCGCATAAGACTTAGCATTCAGTAAATCTTTATCGCTAATTTCTCCAGTTAGAATCTTCACAAGTTCTTTATGAATGAGCTTGAATAATTTAACTGAATTTTCTGCGTTGACTTCTCCATCAAAATCCCACGATGCGTCGTACCAACCATTATTAATATCGCTACCCATACCATAAACAAGACCATTTTTGCGTGCCTGACCCAGAATATTACTACTCATTGTGCCAGTTAGTAAATGATTTAAACAATTCATGGCATAGATTTCAGATGGCTCAAGTTTACGGGGTATCATCCAAGTAAAAGCGAAAGTAATGTTTGATGCGTCTTTTCGGCGAATCAATACTGGTGCGGAGGATTGTAACTCATTTGTAGGAATAGCAAAACGCTCTCCTGGTCGAAGATTCCAATTGTTGAGCATTCTGATAATCTTCCGCTTTTTCCCCCACAGATTACCAGCGATAATGAAACGTAAATTGTGTGCCGTGTGGGTGCGGCGATAGTGTTCACGAATATCTTTTAGTTCGATATTATTAATGGTTTTTAAGCGCTCTTGTAAATCTGGTACATTTTCACCAACTAGCTGTTGTAGTCGTGGCCATAACAAGCGCGAATAGTCATTCATATAGCCAGTTAGCTCGGCCCGTACGTTACCTTTCTCACTTTTGAGTTCTTCCTCATTAAACCTTGGTTCGGCGATAGCAATTTGCTGTAATTTGATAATTCGATCCCACTCAAAATCAGCGCATTCACTCTCGTAGCACACTGAAAAATCTGATGTCCACGCATTGTGGTAAGCACCATTTTTGGTAAATTCTGCTTCGAATTTCTGTTCATTGGAAAATTCAGCATTGGCACCAAAAGCTAAGTGCTCAACAATATGGGCAATTTCATAGACTTCTGGCCTTTTAGCATAACGCATCCCAGCACGAAACTGGAACTTTGCGTTCATGACGCTCGCACCAGGAACATTAATTAATAAACCTTTTGCACCGGAAGCCAGAACAATTTCTTCAACCGAGTGTTTTATCGCTGTTTTCCTTTCTTCTTGTTCTGACGTTCTTTCTTGCGATTGGTTTTGGTAACGTTATGTTTTTGGTTGTGGTTGGTAGAATTTTGAGATGATTTTGTGTTGCTTTCCTTGAACTCATCATCTAAGCTTTTCTCGCCAGCACTGATTTCGTTCACACCCTTTTCGGTGGCACCCTCAGCCATCTTAGTTAGTTCAGATTCATACTCCTGA
This sequence comes from Candidatus Saccharimonadota bacterium, assembly GCA_003979185.1. Classification (GTDB taxonomy): domain Bacteria; phylum Patescibacteriota; class Saccharimonadia; order Saccharimonadales; family Saccharimonadaceae; genus Nanosyncoccus. The sequence goes on from RYWJ01000011.1 coordinate 12,585, forward strand.
CCATCCGTGAGTTTATCTTCGTTTGCTTCTTGACGTGTCAAACTGAGCAAGATCTTCAAGACCTCTTCGCGTAAATTCTTCTCAAGTCCATCGAAGAGCTTCTGTGACTCGCTACGGTATTCTACTAGCGGATCACGCTGACCAATACTGCGCCAATGAATACCCTCGCGTAAGTGCTGCATATTCTCTAGATGCTGCATCCATAATGTGTCAAGGACTTTCAGATAAACTTCACGCTCGATTTTGCGCATAATTTCCTCGCCAAATTCCGCCTCTTTTTCAGCATATTGACGCTCAATCTCTTTAAGAGCTGCTTGAGTACGATCTTTTTCTTTGCGTTTCTTACCGATTTCATCAACGAGCTTTTCGTCGGTATAATCAAATACCGCCAAGAATTCATCATTGAACTTTGGATTAATACGAGAACTATCCTTGGTTAGATCCTCAGCTGCAACTTTCATCAAACGCTTAATCTCGTTGTGGATATTTTCACCATCAAGAATTTTGCGTCGCATACCATAAACAACCTTACGATGGCGATTGATGACATTATCGTATTGCACTACGCTTTTGCGTGAGTCGAAATTGAACCCCTCAATGCGCTTTTGTGCTGACTCTAGAGTTTTAGAAACGGATTTGTTTTGGATCGGTGTATCTTCGTCAATGCCTAGGCGTGCCATAAGCATAGAGATACGATCACCTTGGAAGATACGCATTAAATCGTCCTCGCAGCTGACGAAGAACTGCGTAGTGCCGGGATCACCTTGACGACCACCGCGACCACGTAGCTGGTTGTCAACGCGACGGCTATCATGGCGTTCAGAGCCAATCACTACAAGACCGCCTAATTCTTTGACGCCCTCCCCGAGCTTAATATCAGTACCGCGACCAGCGAGGTTGGTCGCCAGAGTCACTGCGCCTTTCTCGCCAGCACGTTCTACGATGGCTGCCTCACGTTCGTTGTTTTTGGCGTTCAAGAGTTCATACTTAATACCTTGAGTATCAAGATACTGGGCAATTTGTTCGTTTTTTTCAATGCTAGCAGACCCGACCAGAACTGGCTGACCACGATCGTGGTATTTCTTAATTTCGGCGGCAATAGCTTTAAGCTTGCCAGCTTCAGTACGATAGATCAAATCATCTTTGTCGACACGCTGAATTGGGCGGTTAGGCGGAATTTGGATCACGTCTAATGAATAAATCTGCTGAAACTCCTCTGCTTCGGTGAAAGCGGTACCAGTCATACCAGACAACTTATGATAAAGGCGGAAAAAGTTTTGGAATGAAATGGTGGCAAGTGTCATTGATTCTTGTTTGACGGCAACGCCTTCCTTAGCCTCAATAGCTTGATGCAGACCTTCATTGTAACGGCGACCTTGCATTAGGCGACCAGTATGCTCATCGACGATCACTACATCGCCACTGTTAGTCACAACATAATCCTTGTCGCGCTTAAAGACGATTTGTGCGCGCAAAGCTTGTTCCATATGGTACACCAAGCGGGTATGTTTGGTGGAATAGAGATTTTTTACGCCAAGTAGAACTTGAACTTTTTCTACACCCTGATCAGTCAAAGCCACACTGCGACGTTTTTCGTCAAAAACGTAATCTTCGTCAACAAGTTGTGCTGCGATCTTGGCAAATTGATAATACGCATCTGGATTATCGCCGGCGGGCGCCGAGATAATTAATGGTGTACGTGCTTCATCGATTAGAATCGAGTCGACCTCATCAACGATTGCGTAGTTAAGCTCTCTTTGGCGCAAGAATTGTGGCTCACTAACCATATTATCGCGCAAATAGTCAAAGCCAAACTCATTATTAGTACCATAGGTGACATCAGCTTGATATGCTTCTTTGCGGGTGGCTGGCTTAAGATGGCGCATACGCTCATCGGCATGTTCTTCATTTTCGTACTCTGGATCATAGACGAAAGAGGCTTGGTTGATAATTACACCTACACTCATGCCCAAGAAGTGATAAACTGGTGCATTCCAACCTGCATCACGTTGAGCCAAGTAATCATTCACTGTCACAACGTGCACACCGCGACCAGTGAGCGCATTCAAGTAAGCTGGTGCTAAGGCTACCAGTGTCTTACCTTCACCAGTCTTCATTTCTGCTACATTACCTTCATGGAGAGCGATACCTCCAATCATCTGCACATCAAAAGGACGCATACCTAATATGCGCTTAGCTGCTTCACGTTCAACCGCAAAAGCATCGGCAAGAACTTCATTAAGCTCTTTTTCAGAGCCGTCTTTAATCTTGCTCTTTAGAACCTCGGTCTGTTTTTTAAGCTCATCGTCGGTCATAGCTTCATACTTTGACTCAAGCTTATTAATCTCCATGACTTTCTTGTACATACGGTGGAGAGTCTTCTTTTGTGCATCACCAAAAATACCCTGTAGAATACGAGTCAACAAAGTCTTATCAGCCAATTTATCGGTTGGCTTCTTCTCTTTTGCCGGTTTGCTTGGTTTGAGCGGTTTCTTTACTGACTCAACTTTTGTCTTTGCAACAATCTCCGAGCCAGCCTTTTCATCTTTCGGTGTGCTGGTAGCCATTTATCTTTCTCCACAAATTTACTTCCCTATTATAGCATAGTTATACCGATAACTATACATAATTCAGGTTAGTTTGGCAAAATATGCCGTTATTTTATATTAGGACTTTCTGCCAAAAAGACCTTTTAGACCTTTTTTACTAAAATTAGGCGTACTTTCCGTCTTAAAACGACGCACTTGCCCCTTAAGTTTAGCTTCAAGTATATCAATACCAGCAAAAACATTTGAGCATTCGTCTTTTGCGGTAATTACTTTTCCTCCAGGGATCTCCATGGCAACTGATATGTCATATTTATTACCGTGTGCCCGGTCAATTTCCGTAACGACAATCTTAGCGATCACGTCTTTCTTATTGCTTCTTGGCAAATAGCGATCTAGTTTACCAATACGCTTTGTCGCATATTTGCGAAAACTGTCAGAAACTTTATAGTTATTGCCGCTAATTTCGATATTATCTATCAAGGTAGCTCCTTTTTAGAGGCCAAGACTTCCAAGTCCGCCCATTAATGGTTTCATTTTGTCGGTTGCGATTTCTTGTGCTTTCGCATAGCCATCGCGCATACAATCTTCAATCCAATGTTCTAGCTCTTGGATATCATCCAAATCAACTTTGGTTGGGTTAATTTTGACGCTTTTGATTTTAAGCTCACCGGTAATTTGTACTGTAACCGCACCGTCACCAGCTTCAACCTCTACGATCTCATTCTTAAGAGATTTCTGCGCTTTGCGCAACTGATTTAGCATCTTCATTTGATCCATAGTAGCACCCATTTTTTTACTCCTTTTCTTCTGAATTTATTTCCAACCCTAGTGCTTCATTACTAGTATACATATATATTCTATCAGAATTATCAGATTTTGACGAGGTTATTATGTTCTCTATAGTGCCGGGAACTTCAATTTTGCCTAGGGTGGCATATTTTTCTGGCATCTTTGAAGGTTCTGGTAAAGTATCTTCAATCATATATCCTTCCCCACTATCCTGCAGTACTTTGAAAAAATCGTAGGCAACTTTGTTGTTGATTATGTAAAGTATTCCTCCCTCTGGGAGCTGATCATGTACCAATGTAATATCATTATTGAATTCATCTGCGACCATTGGTATGTAATGATAACCATACAAGAAGTGTGTGATACCTCCTACGATCATAATACTCATAAAAATGCCGATCGGAAAGACGGCAGATATACGTGCGTAAGGGTTGTCTGGAAAAAGATTATACCATTTGTCTAGAATATAACGTAAGCCATGCGCAATCAAGATTGCTAATGGTAGTAAGATCAGGATAGCAGAGTCGGGATTTAAGCCCGAAAGGAAAACGGTGAAGATGATGAGGCATGTAGCAATAGAATTACGTGAAGCAAAGAAGCCTTTGGTCGTTGATAAAAGTCCAATCACGGCGAGCGCAATTGAAGCCAGACCAACAAACGGTGATAAGAACTGACTTTCTAGGGTAGTATTCCAAGAAAATAGTGGTATGAAGGCAAACTTGATATTCTCGATAAATTCAGCTATTCCTAAATCCGGCGCCCATAGTAACTCTGGGATGATGCTCGGATTGACAAAAGCCGCTACAACTAAGCTTGCTAATCCTACTAAAATAATGAATAGCGTTAGGATGAGTGGAACGGTTGGTAAAGTTTTGATGGTAAAGCGTAGATGCGGGTGTGCTAAAGCAAAGATTACGATAAACGCAGCTAAATAGATTAAATGGGGTGTAAAAATTGATGCTAATAATGCAAAAGCGAAGATGAAGCAATAACGCGATTTGGGCTTAGTAACACCTTGAATTTTTGAGCCAAGCCATAACAGTAATGTAGGCCAAAACACCAGCATGATCAAAGGTGTACCAGATCCAGCTAGGAATAAGAAAGAGGCAGATAGCACGGCAAGGATTGAAGCTAGCAAGGCAACATTGTTTTTGAACCAACGATTGAGAAGCAGAATTAAGAGTAACCCCAGTAGGAGACCAATGACGATACTCGGTAGCTTAACGGAATAGACATTTAATCCAAAGAGTGTAATAGATAATTTCTGTAGAGCACGATAGGGTAAATTAACAATATCACCCTTCAAAATCGAATCTGGCTGTAAAGCGTAAGAGTGGGCGGCAGACTGCATCTCGGACTCAGAAAGACCATTTGGTGCTAAAAGTGGTAGTCCAAACAATATCGCCACATATGCAAAGGCCAAAATAATAAAGCCAATATAAAAGCGATAACGATAGAGAAATAACTGTGATAACGCAGGTTTCTTCACGTATCTATTATAGCATAGTTAATCAAACTTAAAAACATTTGCATTAATTGTGAGATGCTTGAATGTAATGCTAAAATTTTCTAATTCCTTAAGCAAATTTGTATATGCAAATAGTTTCCTAACCCTCTTCGGTACGCTCTTTGTCGAGAGTCATAAAGCGTAATAGTTCTGGATGGAAGTAGAGTTCGACTTTGCCAACTGGGCCATGACGATGTTTGGCGAGGATCAGCTCGGTAATATTAGTCGGTACGAAATCGTCATTGTTTTGCTTGTAATAATCTGGGCGGTGCAAAAACATCACTAAGTCGGCGTCCTGCTCAATGGAACCAGATTCACGCAAATCAGAGAGTACTGGTCGGGGGTCATCGCGTCCAGTTACACCACGAGAGAGCTGTGCGAGGGCGATGACCGGAATTTCCAATTCCCTAGCGAGCGTCTTCAAGCCACGTGAAATCTCAGTTACCTCTTGTACGCGGTTACCAGCATAGCGGTCGGAACCCTGCAAAAGCTGCAAATAGTCCACGATTACCATGACAATATTGTGATCATGCACGGCGCGACGTGCCTTGTTACGTAATTCAAGAATCGTCATAGAGCTAGTGTCATCAATGTATAGCGGCACCTCGTTCATCTCTCCGAGTGCATCGCCGATTTTGGCAAAATCCTCATCGGAAACATTGCCAGTGCGAATCTTCCAGCTATCTACGCCAGAAATATCGGATACCATGCGGTCGACAATTTCTGACTTGGCCATCTCCATGGAGAAGAACAACACGCCTTTGCTCTCACCGTTACGGGTGGCGACATTATAGGCCAAGTTTTGAGCAAAAGTAGTTTTACCCATAGCTGGGCGAGCGCCGATAATGATTAGATCTCCTCGCTGAAAGCCTGCAGTTTTGTTATCAAGATCACGAAATCCAGTCTTCAAACCGCGCAAGGCACCTTTATTTTTGTGCAACTCTTCAATGCGGTCATAGGCATCAATCAACAAGTCCTCAAGCGCAGTATAGTCGGACTTAATAGTCTTATCGGAAACTTCAAAAAGGTTTTTCTCGGCCTTACCGACGAGTTCTTCGATTTTTGCATTATCATCATAAGCGGCCGTCGCGATATCAGTACCAGCTTGGATGAGTCGTCGACGCAGAGCTGCTTGTGCTACCAAGTCAGCGTAAGCATCAGCGTGCGAAGCTGTAGGCACAAAGTTGGTCAGCTCGGTCAAATATGGCGCACCGCCAATATCTTTGAGGGTTTTTTCAGCTTTCAATTCCGAGGTGAGTGTCATCAGATCAATGGGGCGATGCTTGGAATAAAGCGCCGTCATACCCTTGAAAATATTAATATGACGCGGATCATAAAAATCTTCCGCCTTGACAATCTCTAGAATATTCGGAAAAGTAGCGTCGGACAGCAACAGCGCACCAAGCAAGGATTTTTCCGCTTCCAAATCTTGTGGTGGTACACGACCATCACGTCCCGTATGGGATTCTTCCATGTCACCTCCAAGAGCACCGTTTTGCCCACTCTAGAACGGCGAATCTCCTTTAATTTCTCGTACATCTCCCATTATAGCAGAAATCTGCGAAAGCGTTTCGTCTTTTGGTGGCTCTCTATCACCAATATTATGCACGATGAGTGACAGTCCGCCAAGATACTTAGTGATAATCTGAGTATTGGTAGGCTTTTCCAGAATTCCCTTGGTAAACTTTGAGATTGGGTACAAATGCAAAGTTTCGTCTATTAATTCAAAATCGGTTTTTTGGAGTTGTGAAGCAACAGCGTTACTTTCGGCACGCACATTTTCTAGAAAAGTATCCCAGTCGAAGTTTCCGTTTGCTGTCAAAGGTGACGGAGCGTCGGAGTTGGGAGTGCCAGTGATAACCTGTCCGCTGTCGGCCGAATCGACCGGATCGAAAGTAGCAGGACTGGGTTCAGTACTCTCTGAAGTAATCGGGTGAGATGTACTTTTAGTTACCTGTGTTGCCGGAGAGCTTTGGCGGGTCGGACTCTTGGTTGCACTCGGAGTAGAGTTGGTTTTAATAGGCATGGACGGGATTTGATTGCGAGCCATCAATGCTAAAAGCAATTTGGCTTCTGGAAATGGTGGCTGTACCTCTGGAAGCTTAGCAAGTAGATTAAGCCATTCTGGCTTAGGTTCAGCGATGACTTGGTCGATCAGTTCTGAAGCGATTGTTTCAGGTTTAATACCAGTATTCAATAAGCCTTTGAGGATACGTTGCATAGCTGAAGAGTTGCCAGTGGCGTAGTTCTTAAGTAGTTCAGAAATAGCTTGCTCCTGAGGTAGTCCTAGAGCTTCACCCAGAAGCTCGGCGGTGATTTCTTGGTCAGTGAGGGTGGCTACTTGATCTAGCAAGCTCATTGAATCCCGGAATGAGCCTCCACCACGGCGCACGACTAGCTTAAGTGCATCATCGGTAATTTTGATTTTTTCCTGCTTTGCAACTTTCTTGAGATGTTGTAGCATGGTCTGGCTATCTGCTAGCTTGAAAGTAAAAACCTGTGTGCGAGACGAAATCGTAATTGGCACTTTGTGCGCATCGGTTGTCGCCATCACAAAGATCACGTGTTCTGGTGGCTCTTCTAGGGTCTTTAATAAGGCATTAGAGGCCGATTTGGTCAACATATGAATCTCGTCGATAATATAAACCTTGTATTTACCATTGGTTGGCGCGATCACGGCCTTTTCGCGTAGCTCACGAATATTATCGACACCAGTGTTAGAGGCGGCATCAATCTCGACAATATCTAGATAGCTGTCCTCAACCGAATAAGCGAAATCATTAACCGCATGGGCAAAAATTCTTGCCACTGAGGTTTTGCCAGTGCCGCGTGGACCAATAAAAAGATAAGCATGACCAATCTTCCCTTGCTTAAGGGAGTTACTCAGGGCGGTAGTTACCTGCTCCTGCCCAACGACATCTTCTAGTTTGGTGGGGCGATATTTACGATAGAGGACTTTGCCACTCATCTAGAGTGCAGCCTCAACGGCTGCCCAAGCGGCTTGGTCATTATTGGCTGGAATAATAGCAGAAACTTGACTGCCTTCCCGCAAATGGAAATAGGTTACGGAAGCATAAAGTACTTCATATTCGCGACCGGAAACCTCAATATAATACTTATCATCATGGCGTACCAAAGTACCAATCACGGTACGACGCTCGACGGGTCCAATTTGCTTGTACAAGAAGCGACCTTCTGGCGTAATCGTTAGCTTTAGGATATCCCCCTCAACGAGCTTTGATTTTGAGGCATAGTTGGCTGGAACTGGATAATTCTTTCCGTCTGGACCGATCATGATTGCGCCGTCAAAGACGCCTTCGATAATCTTCCCGTCAGGGCTACTGACAACGGTTTCTCGAGGGGCAGTGATAGCCTCACCGTCGCCTAGCACAGAGATCAATAATTCTTTGGCAGCAGCAAGATTAGTCTCGGCATCTTGGATTAAGCCGCGTAGTCGCTTGATTTGTTTTTCTGGTAATTCAGACATAACCTCGCATCCTGTCCGTCATTAACTTATATTACTACTCTCATGATACCGCGCTCAATAGCAAATGTCAACCGTGAATTTTAGCAGGTTTTCCACTGGTTTTACGTCGGTAGTACCAAAAATGTTGTAAAATTTACATGTAATTTTATCTTGTCAAAATCTGGTGAATACACTTATGTATAATTAACAATTATCAAAACCAATAACCTTCTTATGATGCAATTTAATTGCATCATAAGGTCTAAAAACCAACGATTCTGATACTATAGCGCTATATTTATGATAAAAGCATTGACATTTTAGCAAATCTGTGCTACAATAGAAATAGGGGGCAAGTTTGACTGAAGTCAAACTTAAGCACCTTAAAATTCTGTGGAAATAGAGGTAAAACTAAAATGGGTGAACAAAATACGATCTTCCTTTGCAACCGCTATGATTACGACGCGGGGCACATCCAGCTGACGGACAATGACCTGGAGCGGATGGTCGCGTACTTTGGCGAGTCCTTGGGGCGTATCCCGACTTTCGCTTATGGTTCGTTGGTTCTGCAGTACGAGACGCCCACCACTAGGCGCCAGACTATTTTGAAGTTCGATGCCGTGGAGGCACCGCAGCTGAGGAATAGTTTGACGGAGGAGCGGTATCTGCCGAGGACCCGAAGCTGGGCCAGTAGGGCTCTGATTGACGGCACTCGGTATCACAGCACTGCCTATGGTGTGAATGAGTTGTCCACTCTGGCGGATAATGGTTTCCTGGCGAGCGACATCTATGCCGTGGATGAGCTGCAGACTAAAGTCATGGTGCTGAACACCGACTTCGGTCGCTTCCTGGCATCCTGGTGTTCGAACTACACCAGTAATAAGCCGGACGGCGATCATATGATGGTCCGCGCCGGCACGCTGCCGTTGGCCGTGTTGATGGCCATGCTTCGCAAGATGCGCCCGAACGATGAGGTTCTGAAGTGTAGCTGCGATAAGGTTTACTGGCGGAAGTGCGTCGGTCAAGCTGATGCCTACCAGATGCTGGACTGGATCAAGAGGAGAATGCGCCCCCTTGATATCGGCAATGCAGCCAAAGCTAAGGCAGGCCTGGGTTACGCCCGTTACGCATCCTAACTTCTCTCTCCACAGCAAGCCGCCCTACGGGGCGGCTTTTCCATTCTGAAACTTATCAAAAAATGAGCCCTATTCCTAGAGCTCATTTTCTTTACAATATACTAGCATGCGTGCTGGATGTAAAATCGCGAATTAGGCGAGTTCTACGGTTGCGCCAGCTTCTTCCAAGGTTTTCTTCATGGTTTCAGCGTCAGCCTTAGCGACCTTTTCCTTAACGGTAGCAGGAGCACCGTCAACGATAGCTTTAGCTTCACCTAGACCAAGACCGGTGATTTCTTTAACAGCCTTGATGACAGCGATCTTCTGAGCACCGGCGTCTTTCAAAACGACGTCGAATTCAGATTTACCCTCATCGGCAGCAGCAGCTCCATCAGCAGGAGCGGCAGCAACAGCAACAGCTGCAGCAGCTGGCTCGATGCCATATTCATCTTTAAGAACATTTTTTAGTTCGTTAACCTCAAGAATGGTCATGTTTACCAATTCTTCGGCTAGTTTTTTAATATCAGTAGCCATAATTGTATCCTTTCTTATTCAAAATAGTGTAGATTTAATTCTGATTGCTAATTAAGCAGCCTTGGCTTCCAAGCCGGAAATAATCCCAGACAAACCACCACTGACGCCAGAAACGGTGTCGTTGATCGGTGAAAGAAGCTGAGCGACCACCTGAGCGATAAGCTCGTTTTTGGATGGCATTTTGGCAAGAGTTGTAATCTCAGCCTGATCCATCGCCTTACCACTGTTGTTGAAACCACCAGCTAACTCAAGGGCTGGGTGAGTTTTTGCAAACTCAGCCAATACCTTTGCTGGAGCAACTTCATCTTCGCTAGAAATCGCGTAAACCAACTGACCGACTAAACCAGTCGTATCAGTATCTTGATAAACGCCGATCTCTTTCATGGCGACACGAACGAGGCGGTTCTTGACCACCTTAATCTTGACGCCAGCTTCACGAGCAGCTTTGCGGAGCTCCTGGAGCTCAGCTACGGTCAAACCTTGGTAACGAGCATAAGCTGTCAGCTTAGCATCGTTCAAGAGAGTGGTTAAATCAGCAACCAAAGTATCTTTTTTCGCTTTTGTAATTGCCATAAAAGTTCCTTAGGTATTGTTTAATTCTCTAAAAATTGTCAAAATTGACAAAAAGGTGCATGCTAGCAAATTGTTAAATAACGTTACCCACAAGACTCCAAGAGAGATTCTTCGGTAGCTTGATTAAGAGCTAGTAGGATCTGAAGCTTAAAATCACCTTAAAAACTTCGCAATAATGTTGTAATTTTCACAACATTACCTAATTCCCTGACGTACTCCGCCACTGTCTTTAGAATAACTGACTCTATTATAGCAAAGATTGATTAATTTCGCAAGGGGCAAACTAGATAAAAGATTGGCCACTATCTCAGTAGCTAAGGCTATGCTTGAGGAATCTTGCCTGCTTTACGGAGCCATTTTATAGTATCGTCAATGGTTTCCTGAGCTGGGCGAACGGCGTAGCCAAGCTCGCGGTCGGCCTTGGCATGGGAAAAGTTAGAGTTGGATTCGAGCGTATAGAGCGAATATTTAGTGTATAACGGTGGTTGTTTGCGAAAATTATAATATAATTCCGAGAGCGGCGCGGTAAATTTCGCCAGCCACATTGGTAGGAAAGTAGTGATTTCTTTGCGACCCGTAGCATGACTAATCATCTTGAACAAATCCGCTACTGATATATAACGTCCAGAAAGAATGTAAGTTTCGCCAGGTTTGCCCTTGTCGCAAGCGGAGATAATGCCATCAGCAACGTCGCGTACATCAACGAAATCATAGCCGCCATGTACGCCCGCTTTGAGACGTCCCTTTGCCGTATCAATCAAAAGTTGAGTAAGATGTGTGGTCTTAAAATCGTAAGGGCCGATGATTCCAGACGGGTGAACAATGCAAGCATCCAGACCGCGATTCTTAACAGCATCAAGTACGTACTGCGCAGCCTCGGCCTTAGATTTGGCATACTCACCCTCGACTTTAGCAGGGTCAAAATGGTTAACCTCGCTCATCTCGGCATGGTCTGGTAGTTCAGGGATAGCATGGACGCTATTGACGTAGACCAACTTTCCGTCAATCTCCAAAGTTTTAGCGACGATATTGCGAGTGCCATTGACGTTGACTTGGTAGACTTGAGGATTGGGCTGGGATTTGATGTAGACTAGCGCGGCACAGTGGATGACGTAGACCTTGGAGGATTTTGATACTTCAAAAATCTTCGCTAAGCTCTCTGGTTTTGTAATATCGCCAGCAAAAATCTGACATTTGAGATTTTTAAGGGCGTTTGCACGATCCAAAGAAGAAACTAAAGCGCGGATCTCCGCCTCAGGTTCTTTCTTAATTAGCTGGCGAACGATATTATTACCCAAAAAGCCATTCGCACCAGTGACGATATATATTTTCTGCATCATTCCCTCCTACTGATGATAGTATAGCATAGTTCTCATACTAAAACCACCCTACGCTGAGGATGAAGTTTATCCGCTAATGCTTGAGGAGGTTTTTGTAATGTGCTAGAAACTAAATCCACCCCATTGTGGGGGTGGATTAGCTTATTGATTACTGCTCTGTGGCTCGTGTGTTTGTAGAATTAAGCCTGAGCTTTAGTTTTTAGATAAGTCTAGTTATACAAGTTCTCGACAGCGATTGATGGGCCTTGAGAAGTAGTGATAAAGATCGACTTGACGTAGCTACCTTTGAGTGAAGCTGGACGATGAGATTTGAGTGACTCAAAGAAAGTCTCAGCGTTCTCGAGCAAATCCTGAGTACTAAAGTTAGTCTTACCTAGACCGATGTGGATAATAGCTTGTTTGTCGACACGATATTCGACCTTACCAGCTTTGGATTCTTTCACGGCTTTCTCAAGGTCGACAGTTACAGTGCCAGCCTTTGGATTTGGCATCAAACCTTTTGGACCAAGCAAACGGGCGAATTTACCAAGCTTTGGCATGTACTGTGGAGTAGAAATCAAAACGTCGAAGTCGATCTCGCCCTTTTCTAGACGCTTCAAGAACTCCTCATCCTCAGCAATATCTGCGCCAGCGGCGGCAGCTTTTTTAGCTTCGTCGAGTGGGGCAAATACGGCGACACGAACGGTCTTACCATTACCATGAGGTAAAACGACGGTAGCACGAATGTTTTGATCAGCCTGACGTGGGTCAACACCAAGACGTACGTGCGCTTCAACTGTAGCAGCAAATTTGCTTGGGTTGGTCTTCTCAGCTAACTCCAAAGCTTCTTTCAAACTGTAAACCTTACCAGACTCGATCAGTTTGGCTTTTTCTTGGTATTTTTTACCACGACGCTCAATCTTTGGGCGTACGATTGGTGCAGCACCTTTTGGCTTCTCGCCGGCCTCTTCAAGGGCTTTATTCTCAGCTTTGCGAGCCTGACGCTCTTCCTCGGCTTTTACCTCTTCAATGTGCTTCTTAGATTTTTTTCCAGATTTGGCGAATTTTTCTTCTTGTGCGGCTTCAATAGCAGCACCAGCCTGAACTTCTTCGTTAATCTCTTGGATATTTTCTGCAGATTTATCTTCTGCCATAGTGATTCCTTTCTGTGGTAGTGACGAAGATGTCTGACAGTGATCTTTTTTCTGTCAGGCAGAGCCTCTCCCACACAACATAATATATATGCAATAATTATAACAAAAACTTCTTAAAATGACAAGAGAAACCCCGCCAGTGAAGGCGGGGCGGTTTGCGAAGGATAATGGGCTGATCAATTGTGTTCGTCCAGGAATCGGAGGCAGCGTTCGACCCCGTCCATGCTGTACGGAAAGCTGGCCAGGATCTCGGCGCCTTTTTTCAGGTGGACACAGTCATTTTCATAACTAAGATCCCAGCCTTTGCAGATAGCAATCATCCCTACTAATTTGTTAAATTCGGGTTGCCAACGGGTACGCCGGGTCTTCATAATCTCGTCCAGCTTACTCTCGAAGAGTACAGTATTCCCGTAGGATTGGCAGTCGACGTCGTAGGTGCCAGTATCGGTTTTGGTTATCAAGAACATGCGGCTGCCACCAATAATCATGGTGAAGCCCAAATCCTTGGCGCGCTGACGAACACTCTCGACGCGATCTTCGGTAGTGGCGTTGAGGGCTCCGACCAAGTCAGATCTGTTACTATTGAACATAGCTCTTATTCCTCCTCATTTTGTAGGTGCTAGGATAAACCCACATACTTCTATTATAGCACACTTTATCATTTTTGTCCATAGTTTTTATGGCTTTTTATGTTATTTTAAGCAAAAAAGTAGATAATTTGTCAAAAATAGGGGGTTAATGGTGGATTTGTGCTTGATTTATTAGATTCCGCGATCTGTATAGGGTGTGACCGGAGAGGTTTCCATTCCCTCACCACCCTTAACCCATATACTATTTAGGTAGTAGCAACGCAGCGTATGGAGAGGCCGGAGTAACGGTTGCTGCCGTAGACTGGGTAGACATTGGAGCTACTGAAGTACAGGTAGTACGCGACCTGACTAGTACTAGAGAGGACAGTACGCGACCAATAGTAGCCGAGGGAGCCGACATCGCCCAGTGAGCTATCGTAGACGCCCCCGGCATAAGGGAAGTTGTAGGGAGCAGAGCAGATCGACAGAATCTGGTCTTTACAAGAAGCTCCCTAACTGTGGGCTGTAAGCTTAAGTTAAACTTTTAGTTTCTGTCTAGCTGTTGGCAACTATACAACGGATTGCGCCACCGCTCTTCCAAGTTAGTGGATAGCTAGACAGAACATTAACGTAGCTGCTACTTAGGGACAAATGATATGAGAAGTCATCAAGGTCTATAGCTCTTTTCTCCACGCCATATGTGTGAGTTGCCACAGAGGTCCAGTAATAACCATTGGTTGCGCCTTGTTGAGTTTGTCCTGCACTGACATATCCAGTATAGACAAAGTTGTATGGGTTGCTACGTAAAGCTGTACTGAGGGCTGCACCAGTTTTGCTGATGTTGGAGATGAGATTAGTGTAATGCGTGTTAGTTGGTAAGGTCCAATTTTTCGGACAAATGCTTGCCGTGGCGGTCTGTAGGTCTGTACTATTTCTAATGAGATCATTACAGCTTTCTGCCGTTGCATAACACCACGAATATAGATTACCGTTATTGGTTTCACGAGCCAATACGTCGCCACTCCACGTCGTACTATTGGCACTTTGCACGGCTGGTGCAGTCCAATTAATGTTCACATTGGAATTACTAGGGGTTAAGGTTGTACTTGAGGATGTACTGCCTAGTCTAAGATTTTCCACCATCCAACAATTTTGATCTGGCAGCTTAGTGACCTTGTAGCTCTTGTTATCTCGTGAATCTAATAATGTGCCTGTGGTACCAACAGCTGCTTGACGACAAAGCGTTGGTGTTAGCTGCTGCATGGTAGTGATTCCATCCCAGGACATTTCTTTTGGCGTAGCAGCTAGTGATAATAATACGCTTGTTCTATAATGCCCACTACTTGCACTCTCTCCAAACTTGGCTGCAAACACTAGCTTCTTAGTAAAGTTAATTGCATTGTTACTTA
>RYWJ01000030.1 GCA_003979185.1 Candidatus Saccharimonadota bacterium
ACTTATTTTTAGAAATTTTTAACATCTTACTTACTCCTCAATTCCATCAGTTACATTAAAATACTCCTCAGCCTTAGCCGTATCTCCAATCCAATAATAGCAATTTGCTAATACATTGTAATAGCTGCGTAACTGACTCGTCGTCAGTTTGTCCACATCAACCGACTGCGCAGCATCAATAGACTGTTGATAACAACCATTTTCCATGCAAAATCCCATTAGAGCCAGCTTAACTGCATTACTATTCTCCTCGCCAGAATCAGTCTTCAGAGTCTCATTTACTACCCGGTCTATTTCCTGGTACTTTTCCTCCTCACTAGCGTTTGGATAGCGATTATAGAATTTATTCAGTACATCACGATAATCAGCTATGGCTTCTTCAGAACTTCCACTAATTTCTGGAGTGCTATAGTCTTCACCACCAAAGATCCCCGTAACGCTCGTTATCACCACTACCAAACCAAAAATTGCTAAGCCGATAGCCAATATCGCACAGATTATAATGAATACAGGCGACAACTTCTTACGCCACTCGGCATTACGTTTTGCTTTTGCCTGTTTCTTTGCCTGCTCTTTGCGGTTCTGCTCGGCAAAAGGGTTTTCCTGCGAAGATTTCCACCGTCCGATGTTACTCGTGGTGAACTGCACGTCTGGTTTCTGCGCCGACGGTTTCTCGTCCTTTTGTCCCGATGGTAACTTTAGTGAAGAATTACTCATGTTTATATTTTAGCATAAGTTTTGTAAAATCTGGATTTTTTGAATGATAAAAATTCAACATTTCCGTGTTTTTCGTTAAGCCCCAAATAAGAACATCAACCATTGCTCTAAGTTGCTCATCTCATTAGCAGTAATCGTCGGTTCGTTATTATCTTGCATCTTGTGCTTATTTATCGCATGTTCAGAATTATCTGGCAAGTAGATCATGGTTTCCCCAGGCAACATTTTATTCTGATATTTGCGCGCCGCTAGCTCTTGATATTCTGCTGAGGCATAGTATTCATTCTCTAACTCCAATGTTTCTACTTCTAGCTCCAGCAAGGCCTTTTCGCGTTGTCGATTCATTAGTTCCTGTGATAAACTCCAGTTTCGCGACATCGAGTCAATCGATCCCCACGTCCAAGCCAGACAACAAGCTGCTGCCACAATAAAAATTATTTTATCAAAAACAAACAAATCATGCTTCAGCCAGTACTGCACCTTACGAAGTTTCGTTTTCAACTCGCTCATGTCTATAATATTATAGCACAATGTAGGCAGAATCGTGGTATAATGTCTTTAGGTGCGGGGGCGTAGCTCAGGGGTTAGAGCAGGCGGCTCATAACCGCTTGGTCGTTGGTTCGAGCCCAACCGCCCCCACCAAAATGTCGTTATTCAAACTAATTGAACTCTATACCGTCTTATACCAATCAATACGATTGGTAGTTTTATTTTGTATATTTCTTATAACAAACTAAAATTCTTATGTTATAATACTAAACATGGATGGTCATGACAAAGATGCGAATAATACGCAAAGCAACTCTGCAAATTCAAACGCGCAGGGGATTTTTAGTACTCCAGAACTTACAGTAGACACGGAAAATATCACACCTACGAACACTGAGGAAACCAAATCAAGAGTAGCTTCGATTTTTGCGAATACCGATGCCGGGCGTAGTGCCGAGCAGCTAAATAATGCCATGTCCGTAAATTCTCAACCCGTCACTGAAGATGTCGTTATTAATAATGGCCCACGCAAACGCAGCAAAATCCCAATCATTGTGGCGATTGTAGTTCTAGTATTGGCAGCGGTAGGTTTAACGGCTTACTTAATAATCTCCAGCTCCGCAAAAGATAATTCACAATCGGTCAATACCACAACAAATGCCAAAGCACAAGCTAGCTTTGCTCGTTATGCTAACTATTTGTTATACGGTGAAGAGAAAGATTATTTAGACGATAACTTTCAGTTGTCAAGAGTATACAAAATAGACGAAGTATTAAGGGAACCATCGGAATATTCTGAGTATTGGAATACTTTATTAGATTTACTAGAAAAAGCTGTTAGTGACTATCGTAACGTAGATAGCAAGGATAATTCCCTTTTAGACTTTATGGTTGAGTATCAACAAAATGTTAAATTACTTAATTTTGTTCATAAGATCGCTGATCCATCCATAAACGATTCGCTTAAGAAGTATATTTCGGTAGGTAAAGATCAGGGCATCAACGATACGCTCCATATCTATGCGCAACTCTCCGAATCAAATTTCACTCCAGCTCAAGAATACTATGATGTTGTCAAAAACCTATACACGACACAATTTGATTTATTAGCAATATATGCTAATTATGGTTGTATTATTGATGATATGATTAACGATGTATGCGCTGATAACTTAAGCACTGAAACTCAAGCCCAGATTACTGAGCTAGCGAACAAGGAGAGCAATTACCAGAAAGAACTTGTCGAGAAATATAACTCATTAATCCTCTACATCAAGAATGACTGTTGGCGAATTAATCAACGTTTTATAGCATTAAATAGCATGGAAAACAATGAACAATGAAAAGAACTAAAATACTTAAACGTCTAACTTTTGCTTTCTTTAGTATTATCGCTATCGTTATCGTCACAAGTAGCAATACGACTAACGTTTTTGCAACAGATGCTGTCACCAAATCGAAGATGAATGCCGTCTATGAATGCTACAAAAAGGGGCAGATGACGGGAATACTCACCTCGAACGAGTGGAAAGGCATGAACGGAATCGAAGGACTAGCCAAGACGACAAGCTCTGTGGCTGTCCTTCCCGACTCATCCACTGGAGAAGTTACTTGGACGAATTGTCGTAGCCTTATTAGTGAAGTTGCGGGCTCAAAAGCGCCTAGTTCATCTGCTCAATCGAACCAGCTTACCCCATTTTTAACTGGTATGGGATATCAGGCAGAATCGCAGCCCGGTTCCGGAGGAGTCTGCGCTGCATACGAATTTTCTTCAGGTAACGGTTCCAATACGCTGAGGCTATGTGCGCCCCAAATTAGCTCTAGCTTAGACCCAATGTCTGGGACCCTTGATCATACATGGCTCGAAATTAGTAATGGCGTTCCAATTGGCATACAGATAAATAAATATGGTACTCTTGAATTTATCCGAAACGGTAGGTATAGTGGCTCTGTATCATGGAGTAAGGGTGATACTTTTGAAGACTACGCTAATAAAATATATGTAAAGTTTAATGAACTATATGAAGACAAAAAGTTTGATTCTGGTTGGTCAATTATCGGTGGGGCGCCGACTATTAGCTCCGGCGGCGATTATACACTGTCTCTTATACACATCT
>RYWJ01000012.1 GCA_003979185.1 Candidatus Saccharimonadota bacterium
TGTGAGTAATAATACAGTAGATTTTGCAGGTAAGTTAGTCTTTGGAGCTAAGTTTAGTGAAGATGCTAGCTCTGGGCATTATAGGACTAAGGTTTTGTTGTCTTTGGTAGCTACACCGAAAGCAATTCCGGTAGTGACCGGCTTTGCTGGTATTAAGACCATGCAAGCTATGACGACAAATATATGTAAAAGTGCCGCTAATGGCACTACAGGACAGCTCTATGATACCCGTGATTATAGTACTTATACGATTCGTAAACATGAGGATGGCAACTGCTGGATGACTCAGAATTTAAGAATTGTAGATACTGTCATCAACAGTAGCGACAGCGATATGACGAGTGGAAGTTTTACGATACCAAGTAGCTCTATATCCGGGTTTGGCCCTAGCGATCAATACAAACCCAAGGCTTATTATGCTAATGATAGCAATAACGGAGCGTATTATAACTGGTACGCTGCTACAGCAGGAAGCGGTGATAGTTCCCTCACTTCTGGCGATGCTTCAAATAGTATTTGTCCGAAAGGCTGGAAACTGCCACCGAATAGCGGGAATGGTTCGTATACCTTGTTGGCTAGCGCGGCGGGAATAACGAGCAGTGCAGCGGGGTCAGAAAAGATTAGTTCGGCACCGTATAGTTTTCCATATGCAGGGAGTGTGGGTTATAGTGCGCTAGGTAATGTTGGGTCTATTGGCGATTACTGGTCGCGTACTGCTAACACGAGTAATCAACAAAACGTCCATATCCTCTTCTTTGGCCAGACTAACGTTAATCCAACCGCTAATTACAATCGTTATATTGGCTATTCTGTGCGTTGCGTGGCAACTGATGGTATGGATAAATATGTCTATTCGATCAAATATCAACTCAAGAATGGTCATACTATTTGGAGTGGTAAATTGCCAGACAATAAAACTATTGTCTCTACGAATACTTCTCAAACTTTTACTACTGGTCAACCTTTTATGATTAAGATGTCTGAAAGTAGCTGGTGTCCTGTTAAGAATTGGCTTGGCAGCGATGGTAATGTCTATAATATAAGTAGTGAAGTGACCTTAACTAAGGATAAGCCGAATCTAACTCTAACAACGCACCAAACTGGTAGTATTTGTGGCGCTGCTTAGTACGAGTGGCTATTGGATCTTGAATCTCTGTGCAGCGGTTCAGGGGGCGACGCTAGGATTGTAGTACTACATCCCCTCACCACCCTTAACCCATATACTATTTAGGTAGTAGCGGCGCAGCGTATGGAGCGACCGAAGTAACGGATATTGCTGCTGGCTGGGAGGACATTGGAGCTATTAAAGGCCAGGTCGTACGCGCCGGTAGCAGAGTTGGCGGTACGAGACCAATAGTCGCCACCGGAGCCGACACCGTTCAGGGAGCCACCGAGGACGTACCCGGCATAAGGGAAGTTGTAGGGAGATTCTTTATGTTTAACGCAACTTTTCTGTTATACTAATATTATGACTATACAACTTCAAAATATTAATAAAGCTTACGGTAAGAAGCCAGTTTTGCATGATGTAAATTTGGAGATCCAAACTGGTACGTTTGTGATGTTACGTGGGCGTAGCGGCTCTGGCAAATCGACTCTACTAAATATCATCGGCGGAATCGAGCCTACCACAAGTGGCCATGTGATCATTGATAATAAGGATATTAGTTCCCTCAAGCCAAAAGAGCGTACAGACTTCTACCGTCACAAGGTTGGTTTTATCTTCCAGGGATTCTATTTGCAACCACAGCTGACAATCGGCGAAAATATTGCTTTAATGGGCGTATTTGCCGGAATGCCTAAAAAAGATCGTGAAGCAAGGGCGTTGGAGCTGGCAAAACAGCTAGGTATCGAACAAGTTTTAGACCACAAGCCAGCGGAAATTTCTGGTGGCCAGGCCGAACGAGCCTGTGCAGCGAGAGCTTTGTTTATGCATCCAGAGATTATTTTGGCGGATGAGCCGACCAACAACCTTGATCCTGACAACGCAAGAAATGTCATTGAAATGTTGAAACAGATTTGGCAAAGTACGGGTGCGACTGTGATTGTGGCAAGCCACGATGCGATGGTAGAGCAGTATGCTCAACAGGTTATTATGGTAGAGGATGGTAGAGCTACGGTCGCACAATAAGGCAAAATAATCCAGAATTTACAGAAAACGCCTCTTTTGGGGCGTTTTTGCAAGGGTCTATCTTTCCATTATAGCACAGATTTGTTAAAGAGTCAATATGAATGTCATATTTGGTTTAGTGTAACTATACAGAACAACATGCAAAAATGTAGTTAGTTACATTATAGAATAGTTCTGGTTGGTTGTGACGCAATTGATGCTCACGAAGTAAGTAATAGAAATCATTGTAAGAGAAAGACAAGTTGTTATGTACTCGTCTTATATGTCGCTTTAGTACGCTCCATAAACCCTCTATTCTGTTATATGAAGCTAAACTATCAGTAGCTATAAGGCTACCAGGAGCAATAGAATCTTCTATAAAGTCTTCTACGGTTTCTCTAGTACGATCTTTGATGATCTTAAGCTTAATATGACCAGTAGAACGTTCTATTGCTCCTATAACTAATCTTTGCCGACCAAACTTTAGTTTACCAAAATAGCTTTCGTCCACCTCTACTTCGCTATATAGTTGAGTAGTGGAATCTTCTGGTAAGAGTTGCCTAAGCTTCCTAATCCATCGTCTGATGGTTAGATAGCTGAGGTTTAGTTGTCGCTTTATCTCTCCAATACTACTACCATGTTGCCATAACCAAATCATAGCCCAGATCTGTCGGAATGTTAACTTACTATTCCTAAAGGCGCTTTCTGATCTTACAGACGTCTTTTTATGGCAACATGGACAGTACTCATAGTTCTTGCGATAAAGTAATCTATGATTACAGTCTGGGCAATTTATTGTCCCCCAGAGTATTCTATGTAACTCATGATGGCACTTTAATTCTGATGGTAATTCTGCTAAACTATTCATTAGGAACAGTCCTTTCTTGTAATTAGGTTGTTATTTGCTAACTACATTTTACAGTATGGCTGTTCCTTTTTGTTACAGTAAACCGTCATATTTTTAAGCTTAAAAACTTTGTTTTTTGGATTTGGTGTGATATAATAGGTGCAATGGGCAAAGTTATTATCAATAAACAAGACGCCACCCAAACTGCGAGAAAAAATGGCTCTAGTAATAATCATCTGCGAGGAGATTATACTAAGGAACGAGCACATGTAAAAATTTCGCAGAGCGCGAATGTTGCGAAAAACGCTGGAGTGAAGATGAGTACTAAAGAAAAGAGTGCGGCGAAGCCCGAGTCTAATAGTGCGCCAAATAAAGCAAAAACCCCAAACAATAATCCGATGTCAAAGTCGGTTGCTTTGGTAAAGGTTGGTGCGAGTAGCAAGAATAATCGACCAGTCCGAGCGCTTAGTGCTGGTCGTCCAAAAGCGATTGCGGCTAGCTCGCAAGCGCCTAATAGCATTAAATCTAAGTCATCTAGTAAGTCAGAGATGGGCTTGATTGTGCGCGAACGAACCATTGATCCGGAGATTGCTTTGATGGCGAATCGTGCTGCAGCAGCGGAAAAGTCAAGCGCGGATATTACTAGAGTTGGTCAGAAAAATGGACATAAGTCAATGTCTGGTATGTTGGTGGAAGTTTCTCAGCCATCTTATCGTACAAACCGTCAGAATATGCACAATGCTAATGGTCTGAGGACGTCAGCATCATCGTCGTCTCAAGAGCAGTCAGAGGCTGCGAAAAGGGAAGCCGAGGCAAAGTTTTCCAAGGCGAAGTCAGTTTTGATTGGTGTGGGTGTTGCGCTAGTGGTTGCAGTGATCGGTTTTGCGGCAATTGCAATCCTAGGTGAGAGCGAAAAATCGATGTGTTTGGTGCATTTTGAATCTAATGGTGGGTCAGAGATTGATGCGACCGAAATCGTCTGTGGTCGTACCGTAGAGCGCCCAGAGGATCCAACCAAGGAAGGTTTTAGTTTTGAAGGCTGGGTGCTTGAGGGTGATCCGTTTGATTTTAACGAAGGTATTTACAAGAATGCGACTTTAGTAGCGAAGTGGAAAGCCAACGACGATACGGAGATTGTTGTTGTACATTTCGATACTGATGGCGGCTCTGCGATGGACGATATTGAACTAGCTCAAGGTTCAAAGCTGAAACGACCAACCGCACCGACCAAGATGGGTTACGTATTAACTGATTGGTACCTAGGTGATGAGGTCTATGACTTTGACCAGCCGGTAAATGAAAATATTACCTTAAAAGCACATTGGGAGCGTCGCGAGTCCCAAGGTAGTGATAATAATACCGCTAAGCCAGACAATAATAAAGTCACTAGTTTGGGCGTGAGTACTAAGAACCTAACTTTGATAGTCGGTCAGACTGGCCAAGTGACAATTAATGTTTTGCCAAGTTCGGCGGATTATCGTTTGGCTGCTACGTCCTACAATGAAGCCGTTTCGTGTAGCGTGAATAAAAATACCATTTCTTGTACCGCCAATAAATCAGGTGTAACTACGAAAGTAGTTGTACGTGACATGAATAGCGGTAATACTGTAGAGTTTACAGTGACTATACCAGCTGATGATAAGCCTCCAGTAACAGATCCTGATCCTGTTCCGACTCCGGATCCAGATCCAGGACCTGATCCAACTCCTGATCCAGGACCTAACCCAACACCAGACCCTGATCCAGGAACTGATCCAGATACAGATGCGGGTCAAACTACGGACAATAACGCGAATAATCCGTAATAGGTTTAGTGTAACTATACAGAACAACATGCAAAAATGTAGTTAGTTACATTATAGAATAGTTCTGGTTGGTTGTGACGCAATTGATGCTCACGAAGTAAGTAATAGAAATCATTGTAAGAGAAAGACAAGTTGTTATGTACTCGTCTTATATGTCGCTTTAGTACGCTCCATAAACCCTCTATTCTGTTATATGAAGCTAAACTATCAGTAGCTATAAGGCTACCAGGAGCAATAGAATCTTCTATAAAGTCTTCTACGGTTTCTCTAGTACGATCTTTGATGATCTTAAGCTTAATATGACCAGTAGAACGTTCTATTGCTCCTATAACTAATCTTTGCCGACCAAACTTTAGTTTACCAAAATAGCTTTCGTCCACCTCTACTTCGCTATATAGTTGAGTAGTGGAATCTTCTGGTAAGAGTTGCCTAAGCTTCCTAATCCATCGTCTGATGGTTAGATAGCTGAGGTTTAGTTGTCGCTTTATCTCTCCAATACTACTACCATGTTGCCATAACCAAATCATAGCCCAGATCTGTCGGAATGTTAACTTACTATTCCTAAAGGCGCTTTCTGATCTTACAGACGTCTTTTTATGGCAACATGGACAGTACTCATAGTTCTTGCGATAAAGTAATCTATGATTACAGTCTGGGCAATTTATTGTCCCCCAGAGTATTCTATGTAACTCATGATGGCACTTTAATTCTGATGGTAATTCTGCTAAACTATTCATTAGGAACAGTCCTTTCTTGTAATTAGGTTGTTATTTGCTAACTACATTTTACAGTATGGCTGTTCCTTTTTGTTACAGTAAACCTCCGTAATATTAGGGGTTCACAACTAGCGGAAAATATGCTAAAATACAATTATTGTGGTTCCGTCGTCTAGTGGTCTAGGACGTCTGGTTCTCATCCAGAAAATCGCGGGTTCGACTCCCGCCGGAATCACCAACAGGAGAGCCTGTGGAAAACTAAGGTTCGAAGATGAAATTAAAGGGTGATTTATATCTGTAAATCACTTTTTTGTGCATCAATTTCGAGGTTCGAAACCATATTTCGCACCAAAAGTCCTTTTCGACGAGATCGCCTTGTTCTAACCTATTAATTAGCGAATTTAGCGAGTTCAAAAACTTTTCTAAGTCTAAGCGTAATTTTTCAGGATTCTTAATTTTGGCTTCAATTTGCTTGATTCTTTCGTCTATATTTACAACATCATTTTGTAAATCCGCCATGTCTTTTTTGAGTTTGTCTTTGACGGCTTTAGGTGATTCTTTGTCTAGTTCGGCGTACTTTTCAGCAAGGTTGTCAATCTTTCTTTGTTTTTGTGTTCTCTGGCCGAGAAGCTCATGTTTCTCAACGGTTGCTTCTTGCATCTTCTTGTCGGCATATTCGCTCATATCGTAGATAAAGCTTGTGAAATCGTATTTCTGGCTGATACGGCCGAACTCTTCGTAGAATTGATCCATGATGACATGCATACGTATATTGTTCTTTGGGTGCGTACAGGCCTTGTTGTGGCATCGATAGTTGAGGTAATACGTACCAGAGTGTCCGCGGTTTCTGGCCGGAATTAGATAGTGGCTGCATACCGAGCATTTGATAAGGTGGCGGAACGGCAAGAAGTATTTGCCATGTGTAGCTTTCTGATTCTCGTAGTAGGAAGATTGAATTGAGCTACGGTCCTTTCTGAACATCTTCTGGACTTGGTCGAATTCTTCTTCGGTTACCATTGGCTTGAAGTTTGGTGTTACTACTCGCAGATCTACATAGTTGCGGCCTTGTTCCAAGATTCCGTAGTAGAATGGATCGTGGAAGATGCGGTTCGCAGTGCTTTCGCAGACGCCGTAGCTCCTGACGTGTTTGTTTTGGCGTGATAGTTTTTGTAGGGCGTTCCACATTATTCATCTTCCAGTAGCGGTAGACTTCCATTTGTGATGCGCCATTTAGAATCATTTGCCAGCCTTTCTGGATCATCTTGAAGTTCTTGTCTGGCTTATAATAACCGGACACGTCGTCTCTAATATAGCCCCATTTTGGCATACCACCGGACTTACCTTGTTCGAGGTTAGAATCGACACCGCGTTGCACGATTTCTGACAAATGCTCTGAGTATTGCTTTGAAAGCGCAAAGAGCATATTTAGTGTCAGCTTACCGCTTGAATCGTTATGAAACTCAAAGGTCGGGAAACGTAGGTCTTTAATGATGCCGTTATCAACCATATCTACAACCATTCCGGCTTCGAGCGAGTTACGTGATAAACGCTCTGGGTGCCAGGCGAGAATGGCATCGTATTTGCCTTTCTCGATATCTTTTAGCATCTGCGAGAAAAGTGGACGGTTGCCGGATTTCTTCGCCGACTTAGATTCCTGGATCGGTTCGTCAACTAGAAGCAAACCGTGGCTATTCGCATATTCTTTACAATCTGCGATTTGGTCTGGTAATGATTTGGCTTGGGCTTCGGCATCTTCGGAAGATTCACACACGTAGAGTACGTAGCGTAGTGGCTTCTGGACTATGCCGCTACTCGCATTGATTAGCGCTCTATTCATAGTTTTAGAACACGACAACTACTCCGTCGTCGCATACTCCTTTCTCTTTGTTGGACTCGCGTTCCGGCGAATTGTCTATGTCGTCTAGTGCGCAAAGTAATTGCACTAGGTTTTTGGCAGCTTCTTTTCGGTCTTCTACGACCGGCTGTTCCTTTTGCATTTAAGGTACATACTTTTCTTTCTCCACCCAAAGTGTTGCCGATTTTATGATGGCAAGTATCATTGTGGTGCAGAATCTGCGCATAAAATATGAGGGGCTACCCCCTCTCACCGGAGAAAGGCGCAGAGCCTGCGCCGCAATTAACATAAATATATTACATAAGTTCGAAAATACTAAGCATAAACGTTTTGGAAGTGTGGGGAGATATGCATTCGGTGTTTCACATATCTGTTATTTGGCGAGTTCGAACTTGCAATTGTCTCAATAGTAAGTTTAAATACGCAAAACATTTTAGGAGTTTATTATGGCTATTAAGTTAGAAGACGCGGTCACGGTCGTTCAAAAAGAGATTCGCGATCTGCGTGCAAAATATGAAACTATTGCAGAAACGGAAGAGCAGGATCCGATAATGGTCGAGGGTGAAACATCGACTGGGTATTATTGCCAACTCATGGCGGATCCGAAAGATGTCGCAAAGATTTTGCTTGAATATGACTATCCAGTGTGGCGCGTTCTTGAATAAGATGCACCGCGCGCGATGTGGGAAGATTTAGGTCGAGAGTTAGGCTTAGAGCATGTTTGCTCGGTGGATCTATGAAAGCCTGTCAAAAACGCCGCAGATGCCCCAAATGCGGCAAATACTATGTAGGTTATCCTGTGCTATCACGTGAAGATAATAAGACGGAAATTTGTCCGAAGTGTGGAGTAAGGGAGGCTGTTATTTCTATTCAGCGTAATAGACGTTAATGGCGTTCATGATTGATACATAGTCGCCCGACTCTATTTCTTCAATATCGGCATTATCGAAACCGATTACGAGAACATGTTTTAGATTGTCGAAGCTATAGATTTTTTCTTTGCAGTCTCCAGTTAGATTTTCTTCTATTCTTTCGGTTTTAGCTAAAAGAAGAAGTTGCTGATAAGCCTTGTTGATTTTTTGCGTTTGACCATCAGGGTGTGCATAGTTAAAATGTTGCGTTGGCGTTAAGGCTATAATATTTTCAAGATAATAGCAGATTTCTGGGAACTCTGATTCAGGAAAAATGTGATGCATCTGTGTTGCTTTATCGTTTGCGTGTATATCGCCTTGATATTCAGGCTCTGAATTTCGGTAGTTGTCGTTAAATATACGCAGGAATCTTTTTGCTTTTGCGGATTGATAGTGATAGTAAGCATCATTAACTTCAACTGGGTGAGTCTTTAAATATTGTTTTCTAGTAATACCCTTTGGTTTGTTTGCGTAAATATCCCTAAAGTTGTTGCGGTTATACATTAACATGTCGTATGTGATGATCTGCTCGGAGATACGGCCTCTTTCTGTTCCCAAAGCATTTCTTTCGTAAGCCAGAGGGTTTATTACTTTCGTAAAAATACGTCTGCATTCTGTTAGTCCATTAATCGGTGTATTATTAATGATAAAATCGGAAAAAGAACTTTTTACCTCATCGTAAGCGTCACTATCTTGAATTGCGAAGTATTTTTCGAACTCTTGTATTAAGTCGCTATCTCTTAAAACTTTTTCAATGTATCTGCAAATAAAAACAAGCGCGTTCCTTTCTCGAATCGCAATATACTCTAGAATATCCCAACGACCAATTCGATAGAAATTTCTAGATCCTCGTTTTTCCTTTATTAAAACCCCGGCGTTCGCCAGCATTTCCATTGGCTGTTGGAAGAACTTATCATATTCATTCCTAGCTGCTTCTTCGTTTACTCCTGGTTTCTTAAAAATGGAAAGGATATTATCGTGAGTATATTGAGAATGCCAAATATCCATAGAAGTAAACAATTCGTTGTTTTTCTCACTATTGAATGCGCAGATGCAGTCGGCGATAATCGATACGACATCTGGTGTACATTTTTGATCTATCCATCGACCATTATGGCTTTCTCGTAGGTCGTAATTTTTTTGATTTAAAAAAGTTGTGATAACGTTTTCGTCTATCATTTTTTATTCTCCTTTAACATTCCAAAGAAATAGACTGAGCACGAATCGATGTTAAGTGATCTGGTCTGATAATTTCTGGCAATTTTATAAAATCTCCTATACTCGTCCGTGATGAAATAATCGAGTTGTTTTTTAGATAGTCTTATGCCGTTTTTTGGCGTCAACACGGCAATAGAGCCATTAGTGATCGTATTTACTGGTTTTTCAATCAAGCGTGGTTTATAGGTCATATTTGGCGCAATGTACACTTCGTTATCGTTGATATATAGGGTAGTAGTAAAGAGGTCTAAATCTTTTTCGGAGATATAGAAGTCATATCCTGGAATATCAATAATTCCACTGCCATCCTCAGCAATATTACGGGAACGTAATACTCTGACGTCGGACGGATCCTTTGTGTTGTACTTGTTCGTTATTTGTCTATCTCTGAAAACATCGAATACTCCAAAGTCCATTTTCTCGTACACTCTGTCAAAATCTTCATCGCGATAAATCACCCAATATGGCATTTCTTTATCGAATATATAACTTTGAGTTTGCAACTTATTGAATCCATTAGTAATGGAAATGACTCTGGTCTTAGATGGTTTTGCATTAGGGTTAATGAAAATAGCAATTGTTTCGATAAGTACGCCAGGAAAGCCTTTTTCGCCGAAGTCGATAATGCAGTCTACGTTCATTTTGGACAGATATGAACGTGAGTTGGCAAATTCTGGTGTGTTTAATAGGAATTTCGGAAATACAAAAGATACATAATTTCCTAGATCTACTACCTTATCTAGGAAGAATGAGCAAATATTGGTTGTATAAATATTTTTCGCTTCTTTGCGGTATTTTCTGAGGTTTTTATCGGCGGACGGAACTTTGAAAAATGGCGGATTGCCAATGATATAGTCATATTTTTTATTACCAAAATCATGGAGCAGAAAATCGTCATTTATGAAATTAATCTCAAAGTCAGTGCTGACTTCTTTTTTGATTCTTTTCATCATCAGCTTAAGTACGCTTAGACTGTTTTTGTCCACGTCTACTACATCTAGAAGTACCTTTTTATCTTCGAATCTTCGCAATATCGGCAAGATAAAATTGCCAACTCCAACTGATGGTTCAAGAATTGTTATAGTGTCGGATGAAATTGACGGAATATGTTTCAGAATGTCTGTTACTAAGGTTTTATTTGTAAAGAAAGCTGCATTGTCTGTTCTTTTCGTATTGGCTAATTCGGCAATTCGCCCAATGGTAGAGATTGATAAATTAAAGGGGTTTTCCTTTACGAAGTTAAATAGTTTTATTTCATTAGTAAGGTCGTTTTCTGAAACGATTCTTTTTATCTCATTATTTGACACGATTGGAAAGGAGAGTGATTTATTAATATTGTCAGCAATCTTGCGGAAGATAATTGTCGGAACGGCTTCGCCAAGAGATTGCCTTATCTTTATCTCGTTTTTCTTCAGAAAAGCGTGTTTATCGCCTAATGATAGACTATTGAGCTCCTCAAGACCTTTTTCGTCCCACTTAAACGAGCTCGGAATCGTCATCATCATCATTAATTCACGTATACTGAATACCCTGTCGTCACTTGGGTGAATAGTGTTTTGGCTTGCTAATTGATCGTTTCTAGTATGAACGCATGGTCCAACTTTGTCCCAGAATTGACGCTTATATTTGTCGCCTGTCTTTTGTTGGTTGACGATTAATTTGCCATCTACAACTCTGTGAGGTTTCTTATTATCGTCTTTATTGTCAAAAGCAGACTCGCCCTCTTTTAGGTCTTTAATCCAAGATCCCATGTGTTCTGGGTATGATCTGAATTGATGATAAATGTCTGTCTCGTCGATTTCGCCAATAGTTTTTAGACTTTTAAGTGAGCCTATAGCGTCACGTAGAGTTACTTCTTTTTCTGGCAATGGGAAAAGCTCATATGGGGAAATATCATCGGAGATATCTTTTGATACGCCTATAACTAGAGTACGCTTTCTACTTGAACATGCGCCATAATCTTTGAAATTTATTATTTTGTATACAAATGAGTAATCGGGCCCAAGATTTGACTCGATTGCTTCGGAAATGGGCTTATCTATGCCGTCAATATCAGTACATATAGAACCCATAAATGCTGGTACATTCTCAAATATGAAGAATTTTGGTTTAAGATTTTGAACAATTTTTATCGATTCAACAACGAGTGAATTACGGACTATCTCATGATCATTCTTTTTGAGATTGGCAACCGACATACCTTGGCAAGGCGGCGTTGCTAGTACAGCCGTAATTCTATCAACGCCCTCTTTCTTTTTCCATAAGTCAACTGCATCGTATAGAGATTTTTGTATTTCGGGGGAAGTAATATCTCCGCATATATAGCCACTTTCATATTTACATTTGTGATTATATCTTTGAATATCTAATCTACGCGCAATAAGTTCATTTGTTGCAACACATTCAAACCCGGCTTCTTTAAAACCGTAGCACCCAACACCTGCACTGCTGAATAGACTGACGTAGGTATCTACGCGCCGCATTTGACCTCCGAAATTGCTTAAATTACTTACTTTATTATATCATAGAAAGATGGTTTATTCTCGATTGTCGTATTACCTCACCACCTTTGCAACAAAATAAGGTAAGTTCTATACTTAGATTTATACACTACAAAAATGAAAGGAGAACCTACCTTATGCCTTATTGTACCATTAAAACCATGTCTCAGACTAGAGGGAAAGCTATGCGTATGCTAATCTTGGAACGACAATCTATCCAAAAAGTAGCAGATGAGTATGGTGTTCATCGTACTACAATCTGGCGCTGGAAACAAAAATGGCTGGAACAGAATAGGCATGTCAACTTACATAATGCAGTACGGCATAAGGATGTGCCAACGTCCAAGTTCCGACTCGATAGCTGCACATGGAACATACCAACAAGGCCTGCCATATCACTTCATCCGCATTGTCTATCGGATGACTTAGTACAACTCGTACTTGATGTGAGAGATCAGCTAAGACGCTGTGCTGAGGTGGTCTGGCATTACGTCAATTATATTCTGGGCATCAGTATTAGTCTTTCTAGCGTTTGTCGTATCCTCAAACGTCATGGTAGATACGCTAAACACAGAAAAAAACGCCAGAAGTATAAAGGACTCAAATGCCCAGACATACAGAAAGCTGGCGATCTAGTGGAAATCGATACGATTCACCTATATAATCCTATCTCCAAGACTAAACGCTACATCTATACTATCATTGATGTATATAGTCGTATGACTTATGCTAAGGCTTATGATGAGATACGGCCTGGACTAGCCCTTAAGACTATCCTTGAAGCACAAGAGTATATAGGAGTTAAGTTCAAGACTGTACAAAGTGACAATGGCTCAGAGTTCTCCTCATATTTTGAAGATAGGCTAACATCTCAGGGCATAAACATACGTCATACCAGGCTAGGAAGACTAAATGATAATGCTCATATAGAACGCTTTAACCGTACTTTACAAGAAGAATGTACTGGTAGCTATTTTGTGCGTAGTGTGAGTTTAGTGAATCTAAACTCACAAATAGGTAAATATCTTGACTACTACAACTACAAACGTATACACTTAGGTATAAGTTATAGAACTCCCTCAGAAATGTTGCAAAGGTTGTGAGGGGTGTATGGGATTCGAGCTTCTTGCTGATCTTGTTCGTTTTGTTGGTTCGAGTGTGTTATGACACTTTTTTCTTGCCGTCATTTGTGGGCTCGCCAGTTACGACAAGTTTTCGTTTAAGACCAAGCGAAGCTTGCGTCATCCACCAGCCATGGCTAGCATTATTACATGGGCGTAAAATAAGACGGAGACTTGCCCAGAATACGGCGCAAAAGAAACCCTGCTTGTTTATTTAAACCAATAAAACTTCCTTACCGTTTTGAGTCTTTCGCTATTTATAGTGATTTTCTATTTCTTTTTTACGGTAATTCACTCCTGCATTCTCGCCATGTATGGAAACTTTTTAGTATTGTTATTTTATAGTTAACCTTGGCAAGTATTAATATATTGACTTTGCACTTCCAATATTGTATCGATATTTAGCCAATTAAAGTCTTTTTCATCCATTAATATTTTATTCTTTAATGCATTAAATCTTCGAACAGATTGAACTTCACGCCTAATTGAATCGCTATACTCTTTTGTAAATTTTTGCCATTGCGATTCTGATAATGCTGTTTTTAATTCTTTCGTCATTCTTTCGTCATAGTCTAAGTCTAAGTACTCATTCACTAAAATATCGAATATAATATCTTTTATGTCTACATCAATTCTCTCTAGCCCGAGATGAACAATAGTCTTGAGTATATGACTTCCGTTTTTTAGTATCTTTTCTCGGTCTGTTGAAATAAAACCCTTTATTAGTTTTTCGATATTTTCCACTGACTGTTCTCTCATTTTAATTCCGGTGACAAGCTCATCTAGCATAGCAACGCCTTTGTATTCAAAATAGCTAGCAATATTTTCAAATACGAGCACCTTGCTAACGTTAATATCTAAACCAAGCAGCATAAGTTGGGTTGATGCGTAAGCAACGGCCTCTTCTTTGATTGCCTTTGGTACAAATAATACTTGGTCATCAGCAAATCTAAAATATTTTCCACCCATGGATTCAATATGTTCTTTCATTGCAGCATCATAAGATTGTAAATAAAAGTTCGCTAAGATTCTAGAACAATCGCCAAAATATTCCTGTGGGATTCCTACCGATTGTGGTAAAAATGAGTTAATACTCCTGTCCCAATTTCGCAAGAAAAACATAAGACAATTCACGACTTCCTTCTTTTCAATTGGCACCACGCCCCTAACATTATCCTCTAGCAAATCTAATCTAATTCTATTGTAGTAATTTGCAATATCTAGACTAACAACGGCTAGCTTATTTTCGTCGGCAAATTGCGACATATCTTTTATCCTAGAATTAAATTCCCCAAATTGCTCAATATAAGCATTTTTATTAAATGTATTTGAACATGGTGACGGATTTTCGATAGCCACAATTTCATCAAATTCTTTTTCTTTTCTCCTCATAGCGCAAGACATCTGCCACCCACCATAAGTGCCTTCAACTTTATGACTAGTTAAATACTCATCTATTATAGAAATACAGAATGAATAAACGATGTTATCCTCCTTAGACAAAATTGGCACAAACCTAAGCACACCCTTGCCTTTGTTGCATGATAATAGTAATGATGGTGTTTTTGGAAAGTATGTATTGTTTTCCAGGGTGGCAAAAACCGCATCGCGGAATGCATTTTTGTCGTTAATCTTGTCAAAATATAGTTTTTTATCAACTTTTCTCAAAAAGTTGTGTGTGATTGACTTGTTGAAATCGTCTCTTGATATATTCATTGTTGATATTACTTAACCATTTTCTTTACATTTTAATTCAGTCTGTTTGGCCACGGCTTCAATCGCTTTTGCAATCTTGTTTGGTAGATAGTTATATTTTCCCCAAAGTTGCTTAATTGTCATACGTGTGTGCGCTTGAAAATCATGTTTGATATCCCGGCCTACTGTCATATTAGTATTTACCGCTTCCGCTAACTCTTTTGTGAATTGGACTAGAACTTTGTCCTCCATGGGTTTGCGAACTTCTGAGTTGTCGCCAAATGTATCGAAAAACGCAATTTCTTCTGGCGATAATTCAAAATCGTTTGAGCGAAATGCAGGCCTTGAGTGCTTTCTTCAAAATCTCTACGGCAATATTTTTGTTTTCTATTTTTGTCAAACGCTCCAGCGCAGTATTGTAAGTATGCTTAAAGTTTTTGCCATGTTTGATTTTGCTAATTTAGACAAGTTCGTCGTTTTGAATTGCTTGTTGTGGTATTTCTGTAACATCACGATTGATTGCAGTGATGTCCATTTTTGCTGCCGTCTACCATTTTTATGGTGGATGAACGAACGGAAATAATAAACGTTGATCTCCACCTCTGATCAAAATCTACTGAGCCGGCTGGAATAGCGTATAGATTCTTTATGTCACAACCGTAACGCATCAATTGGCTTTTGGTTTCTTTGATTTTGGTAGCGGAATAATCGTTTCAGCGATTGCAACAACTTGTCGGCTCAGGTCGGCATTTTCAATTTCTAAAATATAGTGTTCTCTTGCGCCTTTGTAGGGGTAGCCAAGCTCAGCATTTGCCAGTAGCTCTTCTAATTCGGGTAACTTCTTGACATAAACGGTATTATCACAGACAATCAAGACTGGTTTATCGTTGACATATACCATGTATTCGCCAAACATTTTGCGATAGCGTACGACGCCGATCCCCTCGATTTGTTTACAAACGTACTCGATAAAGTCTACTGTGGTGGACATAAGATTTTCCTTGCGCTTTTATTATTCCCAACTAATATTACCAAATTGAGGTATAGCACTGATCCAGATTTGACCAGGAGTGAAAGCAATCTCTTCGCCAGCGGCATTCAAGAAACTAATCTGGTGGTTTTGGGCGGTTTTGCGCCAAGTACCCTCGATTAACTTACCATTTTGGAAGATATAAGCTGAACCAGTACTAATAGTGGCGATGTTTTCATGGTAACCATCGCTCATGGTAGATTCTTGTACGCGCATCAGTACGACGCTACTTGGAGCTACTTGCACAGGCGCACCGCAATTTGCAAACTCGGTCACGCCAGCCGGACAATCATAAGTCATATGCGCGCCACCCTGTGTGTATGAGCGCAAATATCTGTTCGTGGTTGCGTCGTAGGTGTATTGGATATTGTAATCATGGATGCCCGTGAAACTGGCCTGGATCTGATTAACAAAAATATCATTAGATTCTGCAGGTTCTATACACTCGCCAGCTTCATTTTTAGTGCACTCCGGAATCAAACGATCTGCCTCGACCTCTTCGGGAGTTAGACGTGGGAAAGTCTTTGGACTGGAGGTAATATATCCTTTGGAGTCATTAAATTCCTGTAGTTTGCTTGGTGAGGTAAAGACATTATTCCAAAGACGACTTGAATCATTGACTTTCCACATGTAACGAAAATCTTCGTCAAGATTGCGCTGACCACCTTGTGCAATAGCGGTAAGAGCCTCATGTGAACCTCCATCATGGACTACGGTACAGTCAAAAGGTGTGTCCCAATCCAGATAATATGGGCGCAGGGAGCGGATCGGACCAATAATGCCAGTTGTAGGGACTTGAAAAACTGCTGCAAAACGAGTAATACCAGTTTCGGCAATAGCTTCAAAGACTACGCCAGCTTGAGTTAGACCAGCCTGTGGCCGCGCTCCGTCGGTGCTGCCGTTAGGGATTTGTACACAGAAAGTTGGAGCAGAATTGACTGACTCATCAATAACCTCTAGACCAGTAAGCTTACTGTAAACCTTTTCGATATGATTCCCGCCTTGTCCTACTCCGTCACCATTATTATCCTTATCACGTTGTGTGAGCCACCACCAAACACTCGCGCCTACCACTACTAATAATAAAATAACTACAAAAATGATAAGGATTTTCTTGGAACTTTTCTTGTCACCCTTTTCTTGTTTCATTTAGTCATTCTCCAGTGCCGTAACAACCTTCTGCAGGCGTGCCAAAGTTACGTTTTTTCCTAATACGTTCATAGTTAAGTGCAGGGCTGGACTGAATGGCGCAAACGAGAGTGCAATCCGGATAATCGAAAATAGCTCAGCTGGCTTTTTCCCGGTTTCTTCTAGGAGTTCATTGAGCGCGGTCTGTAGCTTATCGGCTTGCCAGTCGTCGAGCTTTTCTAATTTGTGGCTGCTAATTTGCAGCATGTCAGAGAGCTCCTCTTCACTAAATTTTTTGAGGAATTTATTATTTACGATGAGGTCTAAATCAATAACAGGATCAGTGAAGAAATAAGTCGTCATTTCGCGAAGATCGGATAAAGTCTTCAGGCGATCATAAAGAATACTAAGGACAGCTTTGCGATAACTATCATCGTAAGCATCGGCGGCGGCCGGCCAAAAACCCAGTGTGCGTTCATAGAGTGCATCGACACCCTCTTCATCAAAGATTTTGCGGATCCATTGACCGTTCATCCAGAGTAATTTGGTTTCGTCATAGCGCGCTCCAGAGGTCTGGATTTTAGCAAGAGAAAATCTCTGGACAAGTTCTTCCATAGTGTAAATTTCTTGCTCGGTACCATCATTCCAACCTAGACAAGCAAGATAGTTAAGCATGGCCTCGGCAAGGACGCCATCTTCGCGGTATTCGGTGACCGATTTAGCTCCGTCACGTTTGCCGAGTTTCTTATTACCAGTTGGTGCAAGAATATGTGGCAAAGAGACTAGTCTTGGCACATTTAACCCGAATGCTTCATAGAGCGCAAGATAATTTGGAGTACTAGAAAGGTATTCCACGCCACGCATCACAT
Source organism: Candidatus Saccharimonadota bacterium (assembly GCA_003979185.1). Taxonomy (GTDB): domain Bacteria; phylum Patescibacteriota; class Saccharimonadia; order Saccharimonadales; family Saccharimonadaceae; genus Nanosyncoccus. The sequence continues at coordinate 17,807 of RYWJ01000012.1, forward strand.
GTGTAACTCCCATCTCGGCATCATCAACGATATGCGCGAAATTGTAAGTTGGTAGTCCGTCTGCCTTAATCAGGATAATATCATCTTGCACTTCTGGACCAGCTTCAAGGTCACCTATGACTTCATCATGCCATTTACGAGGCTTAGGGTCAGCTCTGAAGCGCAGTGGTAATCCCTCGTGCCAAGCTGGCGGATTCTCCGGACGAAAATTACGGTAGAGATACGGTACTTTGTTTTTTGCGCATTCCTCACGGTATTTTTGGATTTGCTCGCTACTAGTGTCGTCTGCATAAGCACGCCCCATGTCGATTAATTTTTGTGCCCATTGATGATAAATAGCTTTGCGTTCGGATTGAAAATATGGAGCATTAGGACCACCCACAATCGGCCCTTCATCCCACTGCATGCCGATCCATGCTAAGGTTTCTTCAATTAATTTGGTCGCACCTTCTACATAACGTGCTTGATCGGTATCTTCAATTCTGAGAATAAAATCGCCGTGCCCTTGGCGAGCCAACAAGTATGGGTAAATTGCACTACGGACATTGCCAATATGAATGTAGCCAGTTGGGCTGGGTGCAAAACGTGTTCTAATCATGTAATAATTGTAGCATTTTTACATTGAGGTGACAATATTGCGCAGCTGTTTCTTGGTTAAACTACCACTGGTAGTGTTGATTTTGTAAAGCACGCCACCGTTGACCCATGCTGCATTAGACCCAGAAATATATATAGTAATGCCCTGCTCATGAGTGGTAATGTAATTAGTATTCCAAGTTGGCTCGACGTAATTGCGTAGTAAGGTAGTGCTATCCCAAGAAGACTTCTCTTCGCTCAAAACGAAAGCAGCACGATCTGGTCCTTTGAAAGAAATGGAGATTTTGCCCTCTTCTGAGCTGACATCATTCAATGAAAAGTCACGCGGAATATAAGCTGGATAAGATGCTTCAATTCCAGTCTGCATGGCAGCAACTTTTACAGAAATGTCTGGCATGCTGGATGCTACAAGATAGACAACCGCCGAAACACAGATCAAAGCGCAGAAGAAAGCTAATGCTAGACGCTTGCTCGTGCCTTTTTTCTTAGCGCGAGCTGCACGGCGTTTTGCAGTAGTATCTGGTTCGTCATCCATGGCAGCGACTGAGCGTAGAGCTTTACGTAAAGCCTGATCATCGTCAGCCTTTAACTTTGGGGCAACCTTGCGTGCGTGCTTTGCCAAAGGGCGCGCAGTTACGGCCGGTTGCGCAACACGACGAGTAGATGACAGAGGTTTCGTCGTGGTGACAGAACGTTTAGATGTAGTGGGCTTAGCGGCTGGTTTTTTAGCGGAAATCTTAACTGCACTTTGGGATTTTTTGGCTTCGGCTTCCTTTTTAGCAACCTCTTCTTGGACGCGAGAAGACTTCATTGCCACACTAACAAACTTTTCAATCGTGTCGCTTAATTCTAGCATCTCTGGTGTCGCTGAATTGACACGAATATTGTTGGCAAAACTCTTCAATGACGCTACCTGATCCGCGACTTCTTCTGGGTCAGTAGCTGTGCGGATTGCCGCGATCGCCTCGGAAGCCGCACGCGCAATTGTATCGATCGAGCCACTATCGGCGGCTGGAAGAGTTGTAAGCTCGGATGCTTCTGTGACCGAAGCCTCAAAGTTAGCTTGGGCGTAATCCGCTGCAATACTCATAGCCAACGACTGAGTATCTATGTCAGAACTAGAACTAATTGCTGGCACAGCTTCTTGATCTGGCTGAGTATCGGTGAAATTGCCAGCAAAGTCACTCTCTTCTGGTATTTGTGCCATAGGTTGCTCATAGACTGCGGAGTCAGGAATGATTGGCGTATAGGCTACTGGTTCTTCGGCCACCGCTTCAGCTGGCACTAGCTGCGAGAGTGATGTCTGGCTGTTATAAATGTCGGCTTCCTGGCTGGCCGTACCAAACTCTACTATGCGTGGTACCATGGCGGCAGCTGGATTTTCCATCTCAGTGTTTTCTGATGGCGTCTGTGCTAGGGCTTCGATTTTTGCTAAGTCGGAAGCGTGTACACGCAGATTGACTAAGCGTGATGGGGTCGTAGTCGGTGCAGTGCGAGGCTTAATATCGTGGGCAGCCTCATCAATAGCAAGATTACTTGGTCGTTCGACGTAACGTCGATTAAGAGTATGAGAAGCTTGAGTCAACCTATGAGTGGACGCACTAGACGAACCAGACTTAAGTTGTATTTCTGTCATCGATAACTCCTCATCATGTTTTTGCTTACTACCATTATAACTTTAAGTAGTATAAAAAAGCAAGAGCAAAATTTACCAATCATCTTTTGCAGAGGTATCAGAAAAATCATGTGTCAATATGAGTAAAACGCAGTTTTGCGGAAGCATGTTATAATATAATATATATGGACTTTGATGAAAAAAACAGACGCCAACTCATTCGGGTCATTATTGCTGAAATTGGTATGGTTTTGTCGGTAATTGCAATCGTGGTAGTTTCAACAATGGCGGCGATGGGTTTTGTGATTTCGAGTAATGGTAGCATTGAACAGTCGGGTTTGATGCAACTTCATACACTGCCGACTGGTGCTAATGTCAAGATTGATGGCAATACGATCCTGGCACGTACTAACCTGAGCCGCACCTTATCGGCTGGCACGCATCAGCTGGAGATTTATCGTGATGGGTACGATTCTTGGCAGAACCAAATCAAAATTCGCTCTGGTGCTCTGTTGCGGTTATATTATCCACGTCTTTTCTTGCAAAATCGCGTCGCGGAAAATGTGAAAAACTTAACTACGATTGATAATTTAGAGTTTTACTCTCCATCCACTAAACGCAACTATATATTATATGCCGAAAAAGGTTCTCCGGAATGGCAGCTAGTGGACGTGCGGGGTGATGAGATCCGTACGACGCCGTTAGACTTGTCAGGAATCTTGCCAGGTATGCTTGAAGAAAAAAATCCTGCTATCGGCAAGACTACCAAGCCAGAAACACATGAGTTTAAGTTTCATGGACGTATTGACGAGATCGAATGGAGTGATGATGAGGAACAGGTTTTAGTTAAAGTGACTTATGAAGCAAAGTCAGAATGGGTTTTAGTACGCCTACGTGATATTGCTCGTAGTATGAATTTAACTCGTACTTTTGGTCTGGGTGACACGCAGTTTAGTATGATTGACAGTAGTGCTACTCAGCTGTATGCCTTGGAAAGGAAGCAGCTTCGTCGGGTGAATACCAATGATGGTAGTATGTCGAGGGTGCTGATCGATAATGTTAAAACTTACCAAAATAAAGGATCAAAAATTATCTACCTGTCTGAAGCTAGTGAAGGAAAACAAGCGGTTCTTGGAGTATTTCGTGATGACGAGAGAGGCAGTACTATACTTACAGAGGTACCAGAAAATGTTCAGGTCAAGATTGGTATTTCGCGCTATTTTGATGAAGATTATTTAGTATATGCGTTTGATAAGAAAGTAACAATTTTGCGGGGTAATTTACCATCCTATCGGGAGGATAATCCCAAGCCAAATCCTGACGAGTTGAAGCCTCTAGTGGACCCTATTGAGCTGGCGGAAATACCAGACAACCTCGTCATCAGTCCGGACGGTGAATATGTAGTCGCCTACAAAGGCCAAGATTTTAACGCAATCGACCTTGATGATGGTGAGAAGTATAGTTACGAGGCTCCGACAAATATCCTGCAATGGTTTGACGCGAGCATGATGTATACAGTCAAAGAAAAGCAGATTTTAGTTTGGGACTTTGATGGCGCTAATCAACGCAACCTGGCTCAGAGTGCCAAAACCTCGTCCGATCAGGAAGTGGAGGTCGCTAATTCCTCAGTTATGGTAACTGCAAATAATCGCTGGATTTATTATCTGACGCAGGGAGATAAATTTACCGTTTTGACACGCGAAAAGATTCGCGATTAAGCATTCAAGCACTAAAGCGCCCTATCGTCTTGATATACAAGAAGGCTCGCGACAACTAGGTATTAAAATATTTTGAGAGCCTGCAAGTATTTGAGCGGCAAATATAAAGATGAGTTTTGCAATAGGCTAAGAAGTCTAGCCACCAAAGATACTTCCCCAAATATTCTCAAAGAATGATGGCTCGTTAGCTGGCATTTGCGTGGAATCATCAAGGTCAGGATTCTCTGGAATAGTTGGCTGTTCCCCATTCGACTCGTAGGCTGGGCTGATTTGCTCAGCGGTTATGAGCAGGCGAAAACGCGAAGTACCGAGTGGTGTACAAGTGATTAGGGTTAACATTGGCTTATCAGTTGCATAGATGAGTGCTGCGACGTTGTTTGGCTCCACCACTTCACTTTTGGTCATACGATAGGTATAGCGTATGGAATTATAGTTCACATAAATCAAATCACCGTTCTCTAGACGTTCCAAACCGGAAAAGATAAATTTGTAAGGATTACTACTATAAATATCTCCAGCAGAGTGTCCTGAGATGACTAAGTTGCCAATTTGCCCTGGCATTGCATTAGCTCCTGGTATCGCAAACTGTGCGACACCATGATTCATGGCCTCCATGACGTCGCCAGTCGCAATCCCGAAAGCTACTGGTACATCAATATTTAGCTTAGGTATGATTAAGCGTGGTTCTGGCGATACGGCTTGGGTAATAGTTGGATCGACCGCTTCAATACTACTCGTTGTTTTGCCGTTGTCTGGCGAGACGTAGGCCATGATCGGCGCAAAAATCAAACGATTATACTGCAAAAATAGGAACAAACCAACCACCATTAGCCCAGCTAGTAGCGGCATGAGGCGGCGAAAACGACGCTTTTTCTGCACTGTACCATCAGCAATACGCTCGCTTTTAAGCTTTTCGGTGGCGAGATAGCTTTGGGCAGCCTTAGAATAGTAATCACTGTAATAATTTTGATAATAATTTTGCCAAGCAGAGTGGTATTTCTTCCACTCCTCATTAATATTAGTCTGATTGATTGGTACATCTTTAAGCGCACTAGTGGCGTCGGTAGCTTGATAACCCTGAATATTTTCGTGGACTGGTGACTCTGCGGAATATGGACGCATATACTCTTGGGGAGCAATGCGCTCATTATTGTCGGTGGCTTCAAACTCGACCTGCTCATAATCATTCCCTGCCTGATTGGAACCTAACTCATCATTATAATACATTGATCCTGGAACTGGTGGCGTCACATACTGGTTACCATTATGGCTCTGGAAGTGGCCATTGTTAGACTGTTGGGTAGATTTTTTTAGGCTTTCCAGGGTCGAAGAATAAACCGCAAGTACCTTTTTGCGAGCGATTTCAGCAGCAGACTCATGCTGTGAAGGAGATGTCCCACCGTGATCTGTATCCATATAATATACATTATAACATAACTATCCTAACTTAAGCTAATTTATTTTGCGAGACTGAAGTTAGTGATATTTTCCTCTTTGCTAGCGATGCGAACTATGGTATACTTAGAAAGTAATAGAAGAAGCCTCTTGCATAAAGATACTTTTTTCGAGATATCATTATAGCTAGAATAACAGTTCTGTGATATAATGCAAAGTATATAGGTAATATGGGCGAATGGCGGAACTGGTAGACGCGCCAGACTCAAAATCTAGTTCCCGCAAGGGAGTGAGGGTTCAAGTCCCTCTTCGCCCACCATATGGCTTTAAGGGCCATTTTTTGTTCGTTTAACCCCTGTTGGACGGACAATTTTTCGGTTAAAGTCCCGATATTCTAGACTACTTTTTGCAATGGGAAAGGCCGCGGATTTCTCCGCGGCCACAGTTGCGCTCATTGCATTATTGCATCCATTCCGTCACATGATAGCGATCCCCCATATCGAATGAAGGCTCCAAGAATGTTAGGCAACGTTTCTTGTTGCCATCAAATTCTGTGATAGTGATCGGCTGGTGTGGACCAAAGGTGATTATGGTGACCGTAGTGCTGTCATCGTTTGGGTTGTGCACCTCAAAGCGTAATTTGGTATCAATCTCGTGCCAAATGTTTAGTTGCCTTCCTATGAATGCACTTTCGGCAAAAAATTTATACGGATACACCTGAGCTTTGCGACAAGCAAGATACTTTTTGTACAGTTCTGCGTTGGTATAGCCCAGGTATAGCTGCCCCATGTACAACCATACACGATCCAGTTTCCATGACGTCTCGTCGCCGCGCAGCACCTGTGGTATCTGACGTTCAAACTTCGGCCACACGTTTTCGGTACGGCAGTACTCAAAGGCCCCGCAAAATTTAGTCGGGTCGTCACAGTACTCAATGGTCATGCGAATGCCGGGGCGCTGAATACGCTCCAATGTGTATTCATTCATATGAATACTAGAGCGCCGGACATACTCTAGGACACTCCCGTGTGCTGTGTTGGCGTAAATGTCATAATCACTACTAATGGCGTAGCCTTCGCGGAGAAATGTCTCGTATTCAACGAATCTCATACTATGTCCCCCTTGATAAAATATCAGATTATTGCATTATCACACACTCTCGACTGAGAGGATGTGAAGTTTGCAATAACCTAGGGGAACAGATAGGCAAATGAGGAAATGTAAGGTACATAGAACAATAGCCTATACTATGATTTTAGCACAGATATGCGATTTTGTCAATACACTTTACGGTTATTTTTGTATTTTTAGAAGTTTTTGTCAAGTTTTTGTAATTTCAGCAAGGAAAAAGGCTACGCCTAGACGCAGCCTTTTTGGTCAGCAGATTTCCGTGATAGTAATGTATTTCTCTGGATGTTCGGCGTAGAACTTCGGAGTTCTATCCTCGGAATTAGTACTGATGTCGAATTCGATTCGCTGCAGCACCTTGCCATCAAGTGTCTTTTCGACATGGTGAGTCAGGTAAGTCGAGCGGTCCTTTGGACCGAAGAGCTGCCACTGATGATCAACGATGTAGACGTAGGGCGGCAGATTATCTTCGCGATAAACTTCAAATGCCAAGACTACAGAAGCATCATCCGCGATATAGAGATTCTCTACGCCAGTCCCATCGGTTCTGAATCCCAGTCTGGGGCTACGCCGGTGAAATTCCACCTCGGTCAATCTCCAGTTTTTGATAAGCTCGTTCTCCATGTCCCTGAACCAGCTATCCTTGGCCGCTACCAGACAGTCTGCCCAGCTTTTACGATTTCCTTTCAGCAAAGTTACCTTGATGGGCGGGCGTCTGAGATAATCTATGGGATCCGCGTCGTTGTTTAGCGTTTCAAAGTTGGAGATCATAATTCCCCGATGTTTGCCGACTTTACTATCTGGCAACGCTAATTTGTAACGTATAATTGCCATCTTGCTACCTCCTCTTAACAATTGCATCATCGCTCGTCTTTTTTAGAAAACAAGCGAAATCTGCAATTGTATAGAAGTGATACATCTGCTATTTGGTGTAAGGTGCTCACTGCATAGTGTAGCCAGCGAAAAGCTAACTGTATACATTGTAGCATACTTTCTTACTTCTGTCAACAGGAATTATGGTTTTTGAGAATATTTGCAAGCAATATGGCGAATAGATCGCCGTGTCACCAAAAACCTCCCTCAATACGAGGGAGGTTCGTAACTGAGCACAGAAAGAGTACTTTATTCAGTCTTAAAACGGATTGAATCGATCACTGCATCACCAACTTTTTCCCAGTCACCACGTGCGGCATCAGTACATTCAAAGGTCACGAGAGTTGCCTTATCGTCTTTGGAAAAGAAAGCGTAGTAATGATGATTGTAGCGCTGCTTAGCGTCAGTCGTGGTAAACTTGACCAATCCGAGATTGTAGCCATCAATTTCTTTTACTTCAGTGTAAATGTCTTTCGCGGCTGGTGCAAGCATAGCTTTGAAAGTATCAACGAAAAGCTTAACATTATCGTTGGAGAATTTATCGTCTGGATTCTGACGGATAGAAATTACCGCAGAAGCATCGTCGTTTTGATAAGCTACTTTGACCATCTCAGCGACATCTGGGTATTGTTTCTTGATCTCCTCAGCGTCTAGCTTTTTAAACATGGTTGGGATAGCGATAGACATACCATATTCTGGCATGTCGACATACTCAGCGACAATGTGGTTGCCGTTGTCATTCTTGATGATAACGTTATTATCTTTCCCGCAGCCACAGAAAGCATAAAACAGCGCACAGGCCACAATCGCGATCGCCATAACAATCATCGCAAGACCAAAAATTGCCTCAAAGAACCGGTTTTTGGTCTTAGCCGGTGCTTTAGCAGCAGTTGATTTGCTAACGCGTGTAGTTTTGGTTGTTTTTGGATTTGTTTTGACAGTTTTGGTCTGTTTAGGTTTCACCGATGCACCCGCTGACTTAGAAGCAGGTTTTTTAGATGGTTTAGTCTTGGTATTTTTCTGATTGGTCTTATTCGTTGTTGCCACCATAACTCCTTTTTATAAAACTTATGCCTATTATACTAT
>RYWJ01000013.1 GCA_003979185.1 Candidatus Saccharimonadota bacterium
CTCTTAATCCTATCAATACCCATTTTTGTAGTATGGACTTTATCTATATTTAATAACAATATCTCTTTATTCATAAACTATCAACTCCATAAATTGTAATTTGAATTATAGCTCTATCAAACTATTTTCATAATCCTTAACATAGTATTTTATGTTTTTTTATTCCTAACTTATTTGGCGATAAAAAAGTATAGCACAATAGGCTGGGACGAATAAGATGGTTGCTACTATAAAATAACTTATAATTGTCGTCGCTAAGCTTACACTTTGGCAAAAATCAAAACACAATTTAAACGGATACCCCACCAAAATTATCTCGTGTATAACGCATCCTATTACACAGACAACCTCCAAACCAAATAGTATTGACAAAGATTTAATTTTGGCTTGAGTAGCCCTAACCATAGCGGATCCAGCAAAACCTGCACAAATTGCCCCTACGATCGCTAATGGCGCAAGAAATATCGCAAAAAAAATCTGCGTGCTAGCCATATTCGCAAAAAACGGTAAAGTGTGAGGCACCCAAACAAGTGCAGCAATAATGAGTATTACTAAATTTGGCGTAAGACCCCTATTGAATTTTTCTCTTAGCATATAGTATCTCAAATTCATGGTGCGGGTATGGAGGGTCGAACTCCAGTCTCATCCTTGGGAAGGATACATAATAGCCGTTATACGATACCCGCTAATACGTATATTGTATCACATATCGGAGGGGGTGAGAAGAGAGCAATCATGGCTCTGGCGAGGTTAGGTGAATCTGGAGTGGATAAAATCTAGTAAGAATTCGCAAAATTGTGATAAAATAAAGATAAGTATAAAAAGCAGGGAAGACCTGTGTAAAATTAGGAGGCAAAATGGCAACAAAAACTACGTCCAAAAAGACGTCGAGCCGTAAGTCGACCGCGACCAAGTCTAAGACGAAGTCTAGTGGTTCTGCGTCGTCGCAAAATATTGTTGAGCCAGTTTTAAAGCGTGCAAAAAGCGCTAGTTGGTTGGCAATTTTAGAATCAATCGTTATTGGTGTGTTTGGAGCGATTCTTGTCTTGAATCCGGATGGCATTCTGAAAGTGCTCTTCTACGTTATCGGCATTTTCTTGATCGTCAAAGGTGTTTATCATATTGTGAATTATTTTGCCGTGCATGGTAAATATGACTTCTATAATAATGACTTATTATACGGTATCGTGGCTTTAGTGTTTGGTGTGATCGCGGTAGTACTCTGGGAACAGCTCAGTGGTGCGATCGGTATCGTAGTCGGCGCCTGGATGATTTATGGCGCGCTAGTACGTCTAAATACCGCTATCAAGCTACACGCAGCGGGAGTCAAGGAATGGTTCTATGTCTTGCTGCTTTCATTGATTATGTTAGCACTAGGCGTCTATATGGTAGTCAGTGTTGGCGCAGTAATGGCCGTGGTCGGCTGGATTATGATCGCTGCGGCGGTGGTGGGGATCATTGATGATGCTGTATTTATGAAGCATGTAGACGCGATTACAGAGGTCTAACTCCATAGATTTTAGCAAGAGGGCTGCTCCAGTAAAGGAACGGCCCTTTTTGAGTAATTTTACTCTTGCATAATAGGGAAGAGTGCGCTATAATGAGTGCAAGTGGATTCGTAGCTCAGTTGGTTAGAGCGCTGCCCTGTCACGGCAGAGGTCGCGAGTTCGAGTCTCGTCGGATCCGCCACTTTAAGAAAAGACCCGTTTGGGCTATTTTTTTATGCTAGAAGTATTACGCCGAAGACCTTGTAGGGCTAGGGTGTATCACGATTTCATCGTTAGTATTTGCGTCGATGCGATACCTTATGATTGGCTCTCAGCGTCACCACCCTTAACCCATATACTATTTAGGTAGTAGCGACGCAGCGTATGGAGAGGCCGCGGTAACGGGAGTTGCTGTTGGCCGGGACGACACTGGAGCTACCGAAGTACAGGGCGTACGCGCTCTGACTATTACCAGAGTAGACAGTACGCGACCAGTAGAGGCCGGCGGAGCCGACACCGCTCAGTGAGCCATCGTTGACGTCCCCGGCATAAGGGAAGTTGTCACTTGATTAGAGCAATCATCTTAACAACTTGCACGGTTTCTTCATTTTTTACTGATTTTGCATTAAAGATTATGTTTATTTTATCACTTTCACTTTTGTCAATTTAACCTAATATAGGTTTACGTCTAGAATGTCGTGTTCTTATCAAAAAGTCCAGTTTTTGATAAATTTAGCCATTTTGCGGTATCATTTTCCCGTTTAAGGCTATTTAGAGCCGTTTTAAGCGATTTTTCTGAAAACCTTGGTATAAGGAAGGTTTGGATCTAGAGGGGTACTGTAGGGCTTCTACGTAGGCTAGGAGTGAGTTTGAGGTATTTTGAGCTGCAACTTACCTTATACTTCTACTCAACCAGAACTTATTTATAGATATTTGGCAGGAAGTACCCAGCAAAGCCGTGCTTACTACTCCTGGACTGCTGCTACCGCTGGTACTGGTACCAGCTCCGTCACAAGTGGTGATGCCCCAAGTAGTGTCTGCCCTAAAGGCTGGAAGTTACCACCAAACTCTGGTAATGGCTCTTACACTAACTTTACTAGTGCCGCTGGCATCGCTAATAGCTCCGCCGGTTCTACCAAGATCCGTTCTGCTCCCTACAACTTCCCTTATGCCGGGTTCGTCAGCAATGGCTCACTGAACGCTGTCGGCTCCTACGGCGTCTATTGGTCTCGTACTGTCGTCTCTGGTAATAGTCAGGACGCGTACGCCCTGTACTTCGGTAGCTCCTATGTCGACCCAGCCAGCATCGGCGACCGTTACCGCGGCTTCTCCATACGCTGCGTCGCTACTACCTAAATAGTATATGGGTTAAGGGTGGTGAGGGGGTTTCTTCCCAACATCAATAGCCATACAACCTGCGTGGACACCGCAAGCTTTAGCGGATAGAAGTTGCGGGGGAATTAACTTCTCAGAAGTGGCTAATGTGCTATAATGTAACTATGCCGTTGTAGCTCAGTTGGTAGAGCAGCTCATTCGTAACGAGCAGGTCGCTGGTTCGATCCCAGTCAACGGCTCCAGTTTTTGGGCTATTTATAGAATGATGAAGCACTTATGGCGAGAGCATTAAAGAATAAAGCATTGGCCAATACAAGATTAGCGACTAATTATGGTGGCTGGGTGTATTGTGACCAGTGTAATGAGAATATTGGTTATTTGTGCTACTCGACCTATGACAAGATAGAATTTAACTACGAATGCAATTGTGGTAGCCATGGCAGCGCGGTCTTAGACTTTGAGGATAGCCAGGCTGGGGAAGCTTGTACTGATGATATGGTTGTGATCAAGAATCGGCTTTGTTGCGCGAAAGATCAAGAGCCATTGCTGACGATCTTAGATGGAAAGCTTGCTCACTACGACCTGAAGGTTACTTGCAAAGCATGTAATCGTATTTATTCCAAGACCAAATAATTCCAAGCATCTCTCAAGAGTACTAAACACCCCAATAGCCTGCAAAAGCTATTTGTCGATCACGAGCTCGTCATATTGAGGTTGCAAAGCCACGTGTTGATGTTTGCGACGGCGTTTGTAAACTTTACCAGTTTTATCAATGGCATAGTTTTTGCGGAATAATATCTTCGTAGAGACTAACTGATAGATGGAGCAGGCAACCATGCCAATACTAGTGCAAAACGGCGTTGGTAGCAGAGATAAACCAAGGCGTAAGCAACGTGCAACAATCTTATTGGTAGTAGTTTTGCTGGCTGACCAGCTTAGCTGTAGATAGCTGGTGTAGAGGTATTGTGCTGGGTCGATCAGGAAAGTGAGTATTTCCATACTGAGGTAGGCGAGGGTGATGCCAAGATCGAGCTCATAGAACCCCTGCAGAGTGAGGAACATAACAGCGATCGTGGCAAAGAGGATTAGATTGAGCCTGTAGGCATTACGTAGTGATTGCTTGAAATTGAACTGACGTTTGCTAATATCAATGCGGGCGAGCGTCGCGACAGAGTCAAAAACATCCCACTGCGTATCAGTGATTAGGGAAACGAAGGTGATTGCCAGACCATATTGCGGACCGAACTCAAGTGCATTACTGAGGCCAAAAAGGAAAACAAAGAATGACGCCGTATAACTAGCTAGTGTAACCGAGTCGTATTTCAAGCAGTGCAGCAGATTGAGCTTAAATTTAAACCTTTGCCACGTTCGTGCTAGGACAATCAATGTCATCAGGCTCATGATACCGAGTGCAATCGTAACGATAACGGTTTGGTTTTTGGTCAGCATGGATGGAACAATGACGGCAGCAAAGCTCAAAATATTAAAAACCACCGAATAACGGTTGGCTTGCGAATTTTTGTTTTCGTAGTAGAGCCTCTCAAGAATAAAGGAAAAAATTGTCTGTAGGATCAGAATGCCAATAGCATAAATCGTAAAAGTGCGATAAGTGGCGCTGTCGACGCTCATAAAGGTAATGTAGCCATCAACGTTAAAAAGTACGAAGCCAAAGACCGCCACGGTCAGAATAATACCGAGAATCATCCCTGACATAGCGGCGTGTTTATTTTTGTCTTTTACTCTTGAAATGTTTGCTCCAGTTGCGAATGGTGCGCGGATGACGCCGTATAACATTTGTAGCGGATAGACAATAGTGAAAACATTAATCAGATCTCGGTCAATTAGAATGCTCAAACAAAACCACGTCAAAATCGGGGTTAGGGAAAGCAGAGCCTGGTCAAAACTAATCTTGAGAAGTCTTTTCATAGTATATCATGAGATGAATATTTTTTCTAAATAACTAGCTATTTTGAGCATTTTAGAGGGATTTTTACCTTTATAATATATCACCAAACGAATAATTAGTTTTGGTAATTAATCTGTTCAGTGGTGATGAAAGGATAGTGCGATAACTCGGCTGCGTCAATATCGACCTTTTGCATATTTACTGCGCTGATCTGATGGTTGTCGTAGCTGGTGTAGTAGAGCGTACCCTGGCTGAGATTATAGCAGTTGGAATAGATGGTGATCTCGTATTTACCATTTGCTAGCTCAGCGCAGCCACGTTGCTGGTCGACTGAGTGTAAGATATGGAAGAACTGGCTGACATTACTCAGCTCGTCGTCTGGAGACAGGGAATTTAATTTTGTAAAAGCTGCCCTGACGAAGCGTGATTCCGACGACAAATCTCCTGGCAGACCAATCGCGCCCATGCCACGGCTATAGATATTGAAGTTAATCTCTGGAGCAAAGTTATTGACAGGCTCTTTTGGTGAGAGATGTTGATAGTTATTGAGCTGGAAAATCTGTGCGTCAAAAGGTGGGTTATTCGTCAGCACTCCGATCGGATTGTCATGAATATGCAAACCATCACGCATTGATTCCACAACGATGCTCTCGTGCGCATCGCTAAGGATCCAGTGCAATTCCGCCACTGGTAATTGGTCATTAAACGGTAAATTCCGAAGATTGAGGTTTTTGAGTAGAGTACGTGCTTCAGCAACATTGGCGCACTGGCAAAGAATCCAAGGCAAGATCTCGAATTGCGAGATATTATCCTTGCCATCCATGTGATCGTTATAGACTGCATTGCCGACAAAATTCAAGCCTGCTGCTCCTAATCCCTTTTCGTTCATGCCATCGTAGAGCAGAGGATAACCTTCCTGGACATAAGCCACGCCAATAATTGCATAATGTTGGTCAAGACTCTTAGCCTCACGAAAATGAAATGGAAAATTACGTGGAACGATCACGATTTCTTCGCCATAGGAAAAATCATAATCCAAATTTCGTCCAAAATATTGGTTTTTATAAGTGGTTGCTGTACACATGTGTTTTCCGTTTTTTGTTTTTAATAAAAATCTGTATTTATTATAGCACTATTTTTGGCGATATTGATACTTTTGCAAATCGACTTTGTGATTTATGACGACCACACCATCCGCACACAAACGCTTAGCCTGCTCATCCCGACCACCAAAGGCAAAGTTTCCAGATAGCTCACCTTTGCTATTTACTACTTTGTAACAAGGGTTGACGTCACCGTCGGGATTGCGGTGGAGAATATTGCCAACTACGCGCGCAAGCTTGGGATTGCCGAGATATTCGGCAACTTGTTTGTAGGTGACGACTTTGCCACTAGGAATTTCGCGCAAGAACTCATAAACCCCCTCTGCCAAATCGTTCATTATTCAGCAGTGGTATATGGTTTGAAATCAAAATCAAAACCAACGTATTTAGGTTGCTTTTCGGCGAGATAATCATCAATCAGCTCTTCGATCTCGTCATCCAGATCGCTGAGGCGCTTCACGGTGACTTTCTGAGTTTTGGCGGATTGTTTGCGAACTAGCGGGTTCATATAACGTACCTTGCTCTTCGTGCTAATGCAATAGCAGTTTTTCTTTGCTACACCGCTACTAAACACGGTAGTAGCGCGCTGGAATTGTCGGAAAGCGTCGCTAACTGGTCTGTCACCACAACTCAGAATCCAGTCCACTACTTCGCGCTCACTCATGACGTAGAGATCGTCTATGGTAAGATAACCACTATTGATCATAGATTGGATGATGTCGGCGATGAATTGCATATTAGCACGAGATTTGTCGCTATGATAAATCGAGAAAAGGGGAAGGTTGAGCTTGGTGAACTCGTTAGCTAGCTCCGGAGTCTGGAAGCCAAGTTCATCGAGATCGTTTTCATTCTTGAGAATAGTGAGATCTTGGTAAAAAGCTTTGACTTTCTCGAGATCCCAAATATCATACATGAAAAGACCATTGGAGAAAGTATATTCCAGACGGTCAGAAGCGACTCCCGGCACGGGATTATCAGCGATAGGATGGAGATGATAATCTGAGACTTCGCTCGGTAGAATACCGTCCTTTTTGAGTTGCTTAGTAATAGCACGCGATTCGCGGATGATCTGAGCAGTGCGTTCCTCAGTAGACTCCTGAGTCTCTGAGTCATTATTCATAAAATCAATAGCGTGCTTGAAAGCTGGAGTAGCAATATCGTGAAACAAACTAGACAAAGTCTGCTTTTTGTCGTGGGTGAAATTCCAGACTATCAAAGCTGCCCCGATACTATGTTCAAACACGGTATGAAAGAAAGGATAAGTATAAAGTGAAGAGTGATCCAAACCACAACTCATACCGAGACCAATTAGTCGTTGCATCTCTGGTGCAGCGATGTATTTTAAGAGCCAAGCTGGAAATTCGGGAGAAAGAATCTTGAGGTATTGGCGAACTTCTGGGCGCAAGCTACGCAAACAACGTTTTTTGCAAGTAACAATGTCAATAGTTTTATCACCGCGCCCGAAGAGTCCAGTTTTGCGCGGAACAGACTCGACCACTTCTCCTTCGGTAACGGCGGCAGTTGGAGTGGTGGCTAGGGCTGGTTCGGCGACGGGCTTACTGACGCCAGACTCTACAGATTTTACGAGTTGATTGTCTGCGACTGGGATGGTCGCCTTTTTGCCAGTCGGGCGATGAAAAATCTCGATAATCTCTTGGTCAAGCCAGAATTTTACTTCGTTGTAACAATTTTGCTCTTTTGAGGGCATTTTGAGGATCTGAATGTCGACTTTGCGTCCACGGTTGAGGTTGCCCATTACGACGTAGGTAAACTCGGCGATTGCACTCGTACCAATATAACCCTCAATACCATGCTGATCTTCATTCATTAGGAAAAAAGTATCAGCTTGGTCAAGGTGGCGATAAAAATTCTGATAGCACTTGATCAAACGTTCGGCGTAGCTCGAGTCGCCTGGTGTCAATAAACGTCCCAAAGAAAAACCCGGCGCTGGTGGCTCTTCGACTGAGAAGTCTTCATTCTCAAAAATCGGGCGAGTCCAGTCGATCACTTCGTAACCGCGCCCCTCAAAGTAGCCTCGCCAATAGAGGGCGCGTTCATAAAGTTTACTACTTCCAGCGATAACGAGTTTTTTCATAATCAATTAACTTTCGAGTTTCAGAACAATTTCCTTATGGTTAGTAGGATGATATTGACGGTATTTGACGCCGCTCTTCTTGAACATGCGTACTGATGCCTCGACTTCGACATCTTTGCTTTCATGATCAAAATCATGCAGGTAGATTACCTCCGAGATACCTGCCTGAATGATAGCTTGAGAACATTTGACGCAAGGGAAATAATGCACATAGATACGCGCGCCTTGCAACTCGCGCATATTACCACGGAAATTGAGGATTGCGTTTAGCTCCGAATGGCAAACGTAAGGATACTTAGTTTCTAGAGGCTCTCCCTCGCGATCCCAAGGAAAATCATCGTCATCAAAGCCATTTGGCGCACCATTATATCCCACCGACAAAACACGGTTATCCGCGCTGGCGATACAGGCTCCGACTTGAGTGTTTGGATCTTTACTACGCATTGCTGTCAGAGCAGCAATTCCGATAAAATATTCATCCCAACTGAGATAATCTTGACGTTTTTTACTCATCCATCTCCTTTAGTTAGGTATTATAGCGCATGAACAGATTTTTGCCTAGACCCCAATAAAACATAAGAATTTACAAATGTTATGCCATAAAGCACTATATATTCCATATTTTTGCAAAGTATGTTATAATATAGAAAAGTAATAGCAAAGGAGCTCATGGCTCGAACTACAAATCACTCCCAGAAGGATAAAAGACCGAAATATACTGATGCTCCAGTCGCGCGGGCGACGTCATTGATGCAGAAAGTTGAGGAATTGAAGCTGGGAAAGTTTGCAGAGTGCGATCCTTTGCGCTTGCCAGAAAAGGGAATTAGCCGTGGTTGGCAAATTATAGGTGGCGTTGCTTGCGCTTTAGTGGCAATCATTGGTATCTACACTATGCTGGTGACGAAGATCTTGTCGATTTTTGACGGCATGGGGGTGCATATGTCTTGGTATTGGCTAATTATGGAGCTTATGCTGCTGATTATTGTGATTTCCGCGACAACGGCGAGTGTAATGCTTTTCCTGAAGAAGCGCGTGCCAGTCGGGGTGTGGTATGTCCTGATTGGTGCGATTGTGATCGGGCTGATCTGTGCTAGTTTCCATAAGTTAGAGCGGTACGAAGCGCGCGAGTGCTATAATAATTATCCTGGTATTTATCCTGGGGAGAATAAGGGTAGCGGTTGTCCAAGTGTGGTAAATGAGCTGAGCGGAGTCGTTTTACTGAACTTATTATTTCACTCACTAGGTATTGTGGGGTTATACTTGATTTATCGGATTGCTCGACGACGGAAATGCTATAAAGGCCAACATTAGCCGTTCTTGCAATAATTCTGTCTATGGAATATAATTAGGTAAAATTATGGCGAAAGCAAAAGTAAAAGAAGAAAAAGATCCATCGCTTAGCTTGGGCTCGATTTGGAAAGAGATTTGCCGTAAGCAGAAAGTATTGATGATTATGATGATCGTCTTAGCTTTGATGAGCGTGATCCTGCTGATTTTTGCGCTGACAACTTTGCGCCCACAGAGTACAGTCGTGATCGTGGGCTATGGTGATGTTTATGGAGAAATTGCTGGGATTAGTGGTGGTTATCGTCGTGATAGCTGGCTCAACATGCTAGCTTTTCCAGCCTTGGCGATCATCTATGGTTTTGTCCATAATATTTTGGTAATGCGGATCTATCGCAAATGCGGTAAAGATGCTGCGATGGTTTTGGTGATTGCAACTATGCTCATGATCTTAGGAACGGTCGTGATTATGTTGCGCCTTCTCGGAGAATGGTAATGGTTTTCTTTCCTTTAGTTTTTGCTGAGCAGATGCGTGGGGAAAATGATGAGTAAAGTCGAGATTCCAGTCGGCAAGCGTAAGCCGCTATATCGCTTTTTGGAGATTTTGCCAGGGTTACTGAGCTACATGGCGGTGATTTTGTTGTTTGTATTGTCTTGGATTAGCCCCTTGCTAGGAGCGATTTATTGTTTGATTATTATTGCAACGACCCTGGTGAAAGCAGTCGGTACGGCATTCCGAACAATTCAGGGCTATCGGGTCATGAAGCGAGCCGAAGCCGTGAACTGGTCAGAACGTTTGGCGGACTTAGAGCATCCTCACGAGGCTTTCGAGCATCTGCGCGACCGTAGAGAAACGAGTTATGCTTTTTCTGAGCACGTTCAGAATTTGCGGATTCTTTCCGCTGTAGAGGGAAATAAAGAGCCTAAGCCTCACGATATCTATCATGCAGTGATCATGACGGCCTACAATGAAGGTCTAGAAACTTTGCAACCATCAATCGAAGCAGTGCGCGACGCTACTTTTCCAAACGAACGTATTATCTTTGTCTTAGCTTACGAAGAGCGTGGTGGTGAAGCAATGGAGCAGACAGCTTTGACTCTGCAGAAGCTTTTCCGCGGCACTTTTGGCAAATTCATCTTAGTCAAACACCCCGATAAGCTAAGGGGCGAGATTGTCGGCAAAGGCCCGAATTTAACTTATGCTGGTAAACATCTGGCGGGTTACGTTGAGAAAAGTCGTATCCCTAAGGAGAATGTGATTGTAACATCTCTAGACAGTGATAATCGTGTCAGCCCAAAATATTTTGATTATGTCGCCTATGAGTTTTGCGTGCGTTCAGATCGCCAGCATTATAGCTATCAGCCAGTGTCACTCTTCACGAACAATATTTGGGATGCGCCAGCACCAATGCGGGTGATCGCGATGTCAAATTCATTTTTCAATATCATTAGCACGATGCGCCCTCATCTCTTGCGCAATTTTGCTTCGCACTCGCAACCTTTAGCGGCGCTGGAGGGAATGGACTTTTGGAGCAAACGTACTATTGTCGAGGATGGTCACCAATACTGGCGCTCATTATTCTATTTTGAGGGTAAATATTCGGTCGTGCCGATCCGAGTACCGATTTGCCAAGATGCGGTGATTTCTGAGACCTTTTGGGAAACTTTGAAAGCTCAATTTGTGCAACTTCGACGTTGGGATTATGGGGCTAGTGATGTTGCCTATGTCGGTTCGTATCTGTTCTCTAAAGAGTGTAAAATTCCTTTTTTGAAGCTCTTTCCGAAGTTTATACGCCTGCTAGACGGACATGTGACACTGGCGATTATGGCGCCAATCGTGGCTTTTGGCGGCTGGGTGCCGATGCTGATGAATCTCGGCTCGCGTGAGGTAATGGCGTTTAATCTGCCCAATGTCGTGGGGTGGATTCAGACTCTAGCGATGATCGGATTGATTATCACGATTCTGACTTCGCTTAGACTTCTGCCAAAACGTCCAGAAAGATACAACAAAAAACACTCTGTTCTGATGGTCTTGCAGTGGGTTTTGATGCCAGTGATCGCAATTGTCTATCAGAGTGCGGCGGCATTTTACTCCCAGACTCGGCTCATGCTTGGGAAATATATGGAGAAGTTTGACGTAACTAAGAAAGTTGTCAAGAAATAAGCATAAATAGTATTGACTTTTTTGGCAAAGTGTGCTACAATGAAAGAGTAAGGTTAAGCAATTATCCTTACAATTAACAGGTTAATATATGTGTACGAAGTGCTAGGATTTTCACCCAAGCCTTGTATACAAGGCTATTTTGTTTGCCAAAATAGCAAGTATATTTAACTGTTGGTCCTTTAAAAATCGCGTTTGCGGCTAACTGAGCATTAGTGCAAGGATAGTGAGAGAATTAGTGCTCGGCTAGCCGTAAACGTGTTCGTTTGCGAGTTTATTAAGGGGGTCATATCTATGAATATGATGATTAACTCTACTAACATTAGGCTTGCTCCTCAGATTGTTGCAGAAACCGAGGGGTTTGACAATGCCTGCTTTGACGTGGACATGTCCTGCGAGCCCGGAGTTACGCAGATCCGCTTCACCAGCAATGACGTCCAGGATTTCCGCGAGGCCACCATTCTCCTGCGGGAGGCGATTGGCCAAGTGCGGGGTCTGAGCGATAGCCTGATTGGGGCATGCCCCTCCTGCGCTAAGCGCTTTGGTATTCCCATCGCCAATCACAAAAAGATCCGGCGCTTCCAGACCGTGGACGGCCTGGTAGAGTTCGAGGACTATATCTTCGACCTGATCGAGCGCATCCAGGCTCAGGATAAATCTGAGGTGACGCCGTTCTTCCGCTCTTTTGGCGAGGATGGTTTCACCTACATCCTGGCTTCCAAGCGCGCTGGCATCCATCTCATGAATCTGGATGGTACCAGCACTGGCTGGTGCGTTACGGGTTTCGCGACCTTTAAGGTTGCGGACATCGCTGAGCGGCAGCTTACGAGTAAGGGCTTCACTGTGATTCGTACTTGAGTAACGGTTTGGTGCTGCTTAGTAGCTGTATGCAGTCAGTAGACATCTTGCGCTCTTGCGCCGAGAAACACCTTAAACAACGCAAACGGCAAAGGCCCCACTTTGGTGGGGCCTTTCCCATGGCGCAATTTGATGTGGTGATGAGCCTTTGAACCCCGGAGTGATTTTACGTGGTGTAAGAATATTTCAGCCTCGGAGGTTGTTTATATGTGATGTACGATTATATAAACTATGGAGTTGCGTGCATTGTTTTCATGTAGCGTAAGGACAGGGAGTTAGAAATGTGTGACATTCTCGTCTTAACAAACGTAAGAAAATATGCTAGAATAGTGTTATAAGGAAGTGTGTCCGAGTGGTTTAAGGAGCACGCTTGGAAAGCGTGTGTGCGGGCAACCGTACCGGAGGTTCGAATCCTCTCGCTTCCGCCAGGAAGTAATGAAATACCGCACCTTGTGTGCGGTATTTTTGTGATGCTTGGTGGAGTTTAACTAACGTTCGGAGGTGCGAAAATCGCAGGAGAAGCTAAAAGTCGTGTAGACAGTTATACTGTTGACAAAGTATCATATGTGTGATACGATTAAAGAAGTAGTAATCCTAAGTTCCTTGTAAATCTGACAAAATATAGGAGGTTTTTGTATGCACGAACCGATCAAGGCTATCACCAGTCTCGAGCAACTCGACAAGTGCCTCGCGGCCTGCTATGCCGTTGCGAGCAGTGAGATCATGAGTGGCAGAGGCTTTTATCAGGTGCAAGGTCGCTACTTCAAGTATCCTAATGGCACCAGACAATGGCGGGAGTGGGTTGATAAGCGTCCGGCTACCGTCGTGGTGCCGGAAGATCCGGACGGCAATTTCGTCATGGTCATCCAGCCGACTGGGGTTCCTGAGGATGTGAAGGCGATGATCCAGTTTCCGTCTGGCTATGCCGAGCGTGGCGAAGACGCGAAGACCACAGGTATTCGCGAGATGCTGGAGGAAACTGGTTTGAGCGCTAGCTCTGAAAACATTACCGATTTGGGTGCTCATCATCAGGATCCTGGACTGATTGCGAAACCCGTGCACGTCTATTTGGCGGAGTACTGCGTGCAACATTACCGGCCCAAGCTGGATCAAGGTGAGTATATCCAACTCTACAAAGTCAGTAAAAGTATGTTTATGCAGATGTTGCTTGGCGGCTATATCAAGGACGCTAACACATACATCGCTAGCATCAAGGCACTTTTCCATCTGGATCGCCTGACATACTGAACCCTATGCGCAGGCCGCGGCAATTTGCCGCGGTCTTTACATTTGTGGTGGTATTGCAATGAGTGTAAAAGCTTAATTAAATGCTTTCATCGTCTTGAATTAAGCCATTATTAGCTAAGGATATCATGACATATGGCAACAACTCTTTATTAAAAAACTTAAAGACATATTTGCGTGGTGTTGCTGGTGGGCGCATAATAAGCTCTTTTTTTGTCATGCTGGCTAAGAATCGTGAGCATGTGACCCGATCGGAATTACTACTGCCAAATAAATGCAATACGTCACTTTGCTGAATGGTATCATTTTTTATTGCGATCTCCAAAATACGATATTCTTTTTCATCTCCATTCTGTGATGGGCGCATGCAATTCTGATTAAGTTTTCTTTTTTTTCGTGTGGAGTATTTACATAGTCCATCAGCTCTTGCATATCAGCTTGTATGGCTGATGCTTTTGAAACCACGCAGTCGCTGCCGGAAATACTTACTCCATCAACCAATCTGAAGCTACCCGGAGTTTTACTGCTATCGCGCTTTAAATCTTTCATGACGATACTGTGCATTGTCCTGATATGGGATAGAGTGATATCTTCATCTTCGTGGATATTATCTTCGATAAAGACTATGGCATTTTGAATATTCTCGATCTCTCGTGACGCATCGTCCTGTTTTGCGGTAGAATCATGTTTTGTGGCGTTATCGACAGCATATTTAACAAAATGTTAAATATAATTTAGCAATTCTTTTGCTTTTTGTATAGGCTAAGCTGAGTTTATCGGAAAAATAGGCTTGTGAAAAACAGCTTTCGTCATTGACATAAATACAAAAGTATGCTACAATGGAAAGATGGACTGGTTAGTCTATAGTACTTTTTGGTTTTGGTTACTGTGCGGAATGGCACAGAGGTTGGTTTGATACTTTAGGGGTCAAAGTAGTTTCTGTGCTGTTCCGCGTGGGACAGTCTTTTTCATCGAAATTGGAGATTCCTGTAGGTGGGGGTCACGGGCTAGATTAGCCTCTAGCGTGGCTAGATAAAAGGGAATCAAAGAGAGTAGGGGCTCAAGAGGTAAAAAATTCGGGAAGCTTAGCTGATAGAATGCGAACTTTGGTCTAATGGATCCAAGAGGTCGACATTGAGCTAGAGCTAGGGCAAAATCCTCGTCCGTTCCCAAGAAAGGAGAGCAAAAATGAAAAAGTTGTACGACAGAACTATTATGGGGTACTACGTGATGAGCGTAGTCACCGGACTGCTGATGGCGTTCGCGGTAGCAATGCTGCTGGAGATCGCCGTGGTCAGTGGTATTAGGCATGCGATTTCCGATGAGACATTAGACTGGCTGGATGCTGTGTGGAAGTATTTGCCTCTGCACTGGTGCGACTATTTCTACGGGCCTGCGCAACGATATTGGCATCTGGGTGCGGTGGCTTGTCTGGTAATATCCGTAGGATTTTTCGTGCGGATGCCGCGTACCGAGGACGGTCACAAGAAAGTTCTGCAGACACTGAGCGTTGCTTTGCTGGTGATTTTGCTGATGCTAACGTACGAGTACTCTGTACGTGGCTGGATTGCCAACGCTGCGCTGGCGGCTATCCCTGGTCTGCTGACGGCGTTTCCATTCTTCATCCTGAGAAAGACGCAGCTGCCGCACGAAAGTGTGCAACAGGTGTGGTCGAGACTACGTAATCACCCTGGCTTTTACGTAGGACTGGCATGTGTGGTGGTAGGTTTGTTTGCGTTGTATGCGTTGATTCAATATGGTCTGTATCTTCTAGGTACACTAAAGGCTCAATAACCACCTTTAACCAAAGCGCGCCGGCGAGTAATCGCCGGCTTTTTCATGGGTGATGAAAATTCTCAAAATCTAGCCTAGGCGGTATTTTTAACTTATGTTATGATAATCATGAGTAGTGTGGGCAAAATAGCAAATAATGAGGAGGTGCCCAAAATGAAAAAGCAAAAAACTGACCAAACTAAATATATTTTTGTGACCGGTGGCGTTTTATCGGGAGTCGGCAAGGGAATTACGGCGGCTTCGATCGGGGCGATTCTAAAAGCGCAGGGTTATAAAGTTTCGATTCAAAAGTGTGATCCATATCTTAACGTCGATGCTGGACTCTTGAATCCAGTCGAGCATGGCGAATGTTTTGTGACGCATGATGGTAAGGAAACAGACTTAGATCTAGGGCATTATGAGCGGTTTTTGGATTTTGAGGCGTCAAAATATTCCAGTGTTTTGTCGGGTGCGCTGTACCAAGAATTGATCGAGAAAGAGCGTAGTGGTGGCTTCCACGGCAAGACGGTTCAGCTAGTGCCGCATTATACAGATTTGGCACAGGAAAAGATCGAGAAAGCTAGCCTTGAGAGCGATATTCATATCGTGGAAATCGGCGGTACAGTGGGTGACTATGAGGGATTAGGGTTTATTGAGGCGATTCGGCTTTTTGCAAATCGCGTAGGCCGTAGGAATTGTCTGTATGTACATGTGGTGTATGTGCCGTGGATCAACACTTCCAAGGAATTAAAAACCAAACCAGCACAGAATGCTTTGAAGGATCTGCGAGGATTTGGTATTATTCCAGATATGGTAGTGTGTCGCACGGAGAGACCGGCACCACGCTCAATGTGTGAGAAAATCGCGGCGTTTTCTGGGATTGAGGGGCGAGCGGTATTGAACTTGCCAGATATTAATTCGGTTTACGATGTGCCATTTAACGTCCTGAAGTCAGGAGTGATTGAGATTTTAAATGAATTTACGGGAGCGAAAAAAGCCCCAGACATGTCACGCTGGGAAGAGTTCTCGCGCTTACGTAGTAAGGAACATAGCAAGACCTTTACAGTTGGTTTGGTGGCGAAATATGTGGGTAATGAAGACGCTTATATCTGTGTCACTGAAGCTTTGAAAGCGGCAGCGACTTGGAATGATCTTAATCTAGAAATTAAATGGATTAATGCTGAAGAGGCGGCAGATGAAGACTTTGCCAGTGTTGACGGAATCGTGGTTCCGGGAGGATTTGGCGTACGTGGGGTCGAGGGGAAGATCAAGGCGGCTGAATATGCTCTGGAACATGACAAACCTTACCTAGGACTATGCCTTGGTATGCAGATGGCATGTGTAGCCGCAGCACGAAGAGGCGGGGTCGCAAATGCCAATTCGGAAGAGTTCGGTGCTAATGAAGCTGATGGTAACAATATAATATATATCATGGAAAATCAAAAAGGTAAGGAGTCGACTGGTGGCACAATGCGGCTAGGGGATTATCCGGCACAGCTAAAGCCTGGTAGCCGTGTCAGTAAAATCTACGGCAGTAAAGAAGTTGTCGAACGTCATCGTCATCGTTACGAAGTGAACCAGAAGTTTATCCCAGAGATTGAGAAAGGTGGGATCGTCGTATCTGGTACATCGCCGGATGGGAAATTGGTGGAATTTGTCGAAGCTCCAAAACATAAATTTTTCGTGGCAACTCAAGCACATCCAGAGCTAAAATCACGACCGCTTCATGCGCACCCGCTATTTATGGAGTTTATTAAAAGTTTGAGGTAGCTAGGCATATCCTGATAGAATGTAAGCTTAAACAAAGGACGAAAATGGAAACGAAAATTGATAATTATTTGCGCGAAGAGAAGCAGATTGATTCGGAATTAGTCCGAGAAATGCTGATCAAGAAGATTACGAAACACGATGACATCTTGCAGGAGTTCATGCAGTGGTTAGAAGCGCGCAGCTATGAACATGCACGAGTGGTAATTGACGGTTATAATGCACAAAAGATTTATGAATTAGCTCCACAGCTGGATGGGATTGGCGTGTATAACTTCTTAGTGACTTTGCGTGATGAACCACAGGAAGCGCAGGCAATTATTAACGAAGGTTTTATCACTAAATAAATCAGTCTAAGTAGATAGCCAAGGCATTGCGATAGGGGGAGATTTGTGGTAGAATGAAGCCAATTAGGCAAGGAGATTTTTGATGAAAAAAGCAAGTAACTGGGTATGGGGATGCGTGCTAGTCGCACTAGGAATTATTTTGGGGATCAATGCGCTAGAGATTGCGCATATTGATATATTCTTCCCAGGCTGGTGGACTTTATTCATCATCGTGCCTTGCGCGATTAGCTTGTTTACCGAAAAGCGTAAGAGTGGGGCGATCGCTGGACTAGTGATTGGGATTTGTCTATTGCTGAGCTGCTTAGGAGTTTTACCATTTGGTTTGTTCTGGAAATTATTATTGCCAGTACTTCTGATCTTCTTGGGCTGTGTTGTGATTGCTCGGGGCAGTTCAAATGGTGCGGTGGTGGATAAGATTCGCCAAGCAGAAGCAAAACAATCTGCAAAGCGGCATATCGTAGAGGCCGAGGTGGTCGACGAGGAAACTGATGAGGAAACCGATAATAATGGTAAAGAGGCCGACGAGACTGATAGTGTGGATAATGATGACGCTGATGATGCTGATGATGCGGACGAATCGGAAGATCACGATACGCCCAAAGGAGAGGAATATTGGTCGACCTTTAGTGATCAGGACATTAACTACGGCGGTAAGACCTTCAGGGGATGTCGGGTGGATGCGGTGTTTGGTGGAGCAGATCTTGATCTACGTAATGCAAAGATCGAGAATGAGGCAATCATTCGGGCAAGTAGCATCTTTGGTGGGATTATCGTTTATGTGCCAGAAGATATAAAAGTCGAAATTGCGTCCACTTCAATTTTTGGTGGGGCTTCTGACAAGCGTAAGAAAGCGAAAGCTAAAGATCAGGCTGAGGCCAAAACGGCCAAGAAGAAGTTTAATAACGCTGGTAAGAATTTGTATATTGATGCAACTTGCGTCTTTGGTGGGGTAGAAATTCGATGAGGATAGCCCAGCATTTAATCAAGGCTTTTGCACTTTTCTTGGCCGCAATCATTATTATTTCGGTTTTTGGCGCGATTGTAGGCGGAATTGCATTGCTAGCTGGTATCACTAGCGATGGCGAATGGGGATGGAGCGATAACACTGGTCCTTGGGTGAGTACAGATTACGACAATCAAGGTATTCGCGAGTTAGATATTAATGTCAAAGCAACCAGTGTAAGGTTCCGCACTTCTCGTGATGGTGAAAAAGTTAAGGTTGACACGAATAACGAGCACATTACGACTTGGATTGACGGAGAGCGTCTGAACGTTATCGAAAAGAGTCATGGAGTTTTTGGCTGGGGTGGTAGCGGTGATTTAATCATTTATCTCAGAGAAGATGTAAAATTTGATGATGTCAAGATCGAAGTCGGAGCGGGGACACTGCATATTGAGAGCCTAGATACGAAGCAGCTTGACTTAAACCTAGGTGCCGGCAAATCTCAGATCAGCAACCTAGTCGTGCATGATCACGCTAGGATTAATGGTGGTGCCGGAAAAGTGGATCTGCATGATGCAAATCTGCAAGATGCTGAGATTAAACTGGGTGTCGGCAAAACTGACATCCGAGCGAAATTAACTGGTCGTAGTAAGATTGAATCTGGGGTCGGTAAGCTGGATCTAGATCTACTGGGCGAAGAACGCGACTACCGTATTACGATCGATAAGGGCTTAGGATCCGTGCATCTTGGTAGCCAATCGCTGGATGATGGGGCTGTTTATGGTGACGGCAATAATTATGTCGATATTGAGTCGGGCGTCGGAGCGGTGGATATAAGGTTCGTAAGGAATTAAGGGCAGGGAATTGAAATGGAAAAGCTTCGGAACAAAATGCAGGAAGTGATCGAGCAGCTATTTGGTGTGAAAGTTGAACCGATTATTACGCCGGCACCAGAGGCGACTGGTGCGGATTATGCTTCCAATGTCGCCATGCAACTAGCGAAATTAGTCCATAAAAATCCAATGGTGATCGCTGAAATGATCAAGGGCGAGTTTGCAAGCGAGCTGCGGGTGGAAATTGCGAATCCGGGCTTCTTAAATTTTTCGATTCCGAATCATGAGCTATTAGCTGAGGTTGGTAATTATGCGCATAGTTTTACTGAGGCGGTGGCTTGGCATGATTACGCTAACCAGACTATCGTAGCGGAGTTTTCTGATCCTAACCCGTTCAAAGTGCTTCACGTCGGACATTTGTACACTTCGATCGTTGGTGATTCGATCTCTAGATTACTAGAGTTTGGTAAGGCAAAGGTTGTACGAGCGAACTTTGGTGGCGATGTGGGCTTGCATGTAGCAAAAACTTTGTATGCCTTGTTGAAGCGTTCAGGCCGGACACTCGCACAGCTGACGATTGAAGATATCGCTCAGTGTTATGTGGAAGGTACACGCGCTTACGAAGAAGATGAGGCGGCAAAAGCTACCATTACTAAACTCAATAAAGAGATCTATCGTATTAATGCGGAAGATTTACATGATAGTAAGTTGGCGCAATTGTATTGGCGTGGCCGTGAGCTAAGTTATCAGTATTTTGAGGAGTTTTATGCGCAGATTGGCGTAAAATTTGATAAATTTTACCCTGAATCATCAGTGGCAGATCGTGGACTACTGGAAGTACGTGCGCATACCGGCACGACTTACGAAGAAAGTGATGGCGCAGTGGTGTATAAAGGGGAAAAAGTTGGTCTGCATACGCGAGTTTTTATTAATCGCGAAGGTGTGCCGACTTACGAAGCGAAAGACATTGGTTTGATTTTTACGAAATGGGATGATTGGCATTTTGATGAGTCGATCGTCGTGACGGGGAATGAGCAGAGTGATTATATGAAAGTTGTATTGGCGAGTGTATCGGAGTATGCACCGCAGCTAGTCGACCGTACGACGCATTTGACACATGGATTAGTCAAGTTGCCTGGCAATGTAAAAATGTCTTCGCGAAAGGGAAACTTCCTCAAGGCCGTGGAAGTCTTGGAAATGGTCGAAGAAAACCTTCAGGATAATGCGAACGGAACGATCAATGGCGTTAGCGGTGCCAAGATGGCTGACGTAAATGACATGGCTCATTCGACGAATGCGCAAGTGCCTGATGATGAAGAAAAATCTAGTAACGAAAAGATTGCCACGCGTAAGGAGATCGCTTTAGCAGCGATCAAATACGCATTTTTGAAATACAAAATGGGCGGTGATATTGTCTTCGATCCGAAAGAATCGGTTTCAACGACGGGCAACTCAGGAGTTTATCTATTGTACTCATCGGTTCGGGCGCGAAAGATTTTACAAAAGCAGAATCGCATGGTAGAGAGAACTTTTGAGTCTTCGCCAGAGTCGAGCATCTACGAAAAGAATCTTTGTAAAAAAGTCGTTCAGTATAAAGATATCATTCGTGAAGCGGCGGTCGACAAAGCTCCTTATAAGATTTGTACTTATTTGTATGAATTATCGCAAGAATTTTCGCGGTTTTATGAACATATTAAAGTATCTGGTAACACGCGCGAAGATGAGCTGATGGATATCGTAAGAGCATATTATAATGTGATGGAACATGGCTTGGCGATGTTAGGGATTGCCGTGCCAGAGGCAATGTAGAACGCCGAGGCGAGAGTGGATTATGAAAAAAGCGAAATTATTGTGGATTGACTTAGAAATGACTGGCCTAGATCCGATCAAAGACCGGATTCTAGAGCTGGCAGCGATCGCGACTGATTGGGATTTACAACCGATTGCGGAGATGACGGCGGTCGTGAAAGTTTCAGAAAAACTTATACACGAGCGTATGGTGGGAGAGTTTTGGGAGAAAAACTCAGAGTCGCGTGATGGCTTAATACAACAGAATGCGAGTGGTCGTAGTACAAAAATCGTGGAGCAGGAATTGCTAGAATTTATCAATAAACACTTTGGCAAAGAAGTAATCTTGGCTGGTAACTCGATCCACCAAGATCGAAAGTTTATTGACCGTGAATGGCCAGAGGTGTCACAAAGATTACATTATCGGATGCTGGACGTGAGCGCTTGGAAAGTTTACTTTGAGGGGGCGCGCAAGGAAAAGTTTTTGAAGCGTGAAGCGCACCGAGCATTGGATGACATCAGAGGGTCGATCGAAGAATTGCAATGGTATATTAGTAAAATTGGAGGGAAATAATGGTAAACTTAGCAGAAGTAACTGGCATTGGCGAATATACAGAAGAAAAACGCGGCGAGGATCTTTTGTATAAAGTACCGGATGGAAAAGTTTTCCTAGTCGTACGACCAAAAACCCTTGAAGTGCGTTGCGATCAAAAACTCAGCAGGGTCTTAAAAGAAGATTACGAAACCGTTATGGAAAGTCGCTATTTTGGTCGAGGTGGTATTGAGATTGTGCCGAGTGGGCAGTTAGAAGAAAACGAAATTCAGGATTTGATTCGATTAAGCTATAATTTGACAAAGGAGGAAAAACAGGATGCGTAAGATTAAATTTCCAACTAAATGGTTGATCGTCGGGGCGATCATGGTGTTTTTGGGGACTTCATTTTTAGCTATTTCGATGAACAGTACGGTTTTTGGTCATGGTCTACATATTAGTGAATCGATCAGTCACTATGTTGGCTTAGAGTATTGGAGCGCAATTGTGTTTATGCTTGGTAATCTCTTTGTATTGATGTTTACGGCACGTTATCTTTGGCAGCTAGGTGAAGTCTGGAAAATGCCTAAAGTTTTTTATGTACTAATTGTCGTCTTGGGCGTGACTTTGCTAGGGCTATCGGCGTGCCCATCTGGGATGTTTGATGTCGGTGAAGAAACTAGCTTGATCAGCTGGATACACATTATGACTTCACGGGCAATGTTCATCACAATGATGCTGATCTCAGCGATGATTGTGATGTGCCGCCATGCAAATACGCTTGCTCACGTTATCAATGTTTTTTATCTGATCTACGCCGTGATTTGCATCGTGGGCTTCGTGAGTGAGGAAGCATGGTTTATGAACTACGTGATGATTTTTGAAACCTTGTTCTTGCTAGGTTTTATGGTGTCAATGGCCTTTTGCGACCAGCGACGTGAGCACCTTGCTGAGCCAATGGTACTAAATTAGAACCGTGAGTAGATTCCTGAGCCAATAGTGCTAAAGTAGAACAAGCTATCTGTAGAATTGGGTCTATTTGTGAGATTTTGCTTTGTCCCGCTCTTTTTGAGCAGTAGCAGCGTCGGCATCTTTTTTGCGATTAATTGCATTCATAGAACGCACGATGATGAAGATCACAAAAGCAACGATTAAGAAATTGACGACATTCTGAATAAAGTTACCGTAAGCGATGTGTGCAGTGGTATCGGCGCCAAAGATATTTGGCACATCGATAGCTAGGGTAGAGAAATCTAAACCGCCCGCCAAGAGGGAAGTGATCGGCATAATGATGTCGTCTACGAGGGATTTTACAATTGCGGTGAATGCTCCACCTACCGCCACACCAATTGCGAGGTCGACGACACTACCACGATTGATAAACTCTTTAAATTCGTTGATAAAATTGCTTTTATTGAGGGCTTTGATAGGATGAAAACCGCCCGCTGGTTCTTTACTCTTGCTCATAACTAGATTATACCATAAAATCTTGAATATGGCGACTAGAGCATTTATAACGGTTGGAGTAGAAGTGGATAGATTAAGATAACTAACCTATCGTAAAAGCTATGGGAGCAGTTAGTTATTGATTGTAGTCGGCGAGGGCTTTATTGATGGCGTCAAGATTGGAATAGAAAGGCTCAAGGATCTCGTGCAGGGCCGGATCTTTGTCACGTGCCATCAGCTCTTCGACTAGCGACATCATCAAGGAAACTTGCAAGCTAATCTGGGTATAATAGGCGCGGTCGAGAGTACCATTGATCTTGGCGTTGCTTAGAGCTCCATTCGTACTGCCGATGAGTTGACTTTCGTAGAGTGTGGTTTCTTCTTTCATGGTGGCCGGACTGTCTTTGGCGTAGGTTTCGGAAATGTAGTGGGAAAGCTGGCCAGAAACTCCAGTCAGAGTGCCAGATAAGGAATAATTGATCGAGCGCAGCTGGGAGGATTTGAGGCTTTTGTTGTAGTCGGAAATAACTTTATTCACCGCGGTAGTACGCGCGGAAAGCTGCATTGTCAGGTCAGTCGCACGACTGGAACCATTGTTTATCAGGACGCCAATACCGATCAGGAGAGCGGTCGCTACCAGACCACCAATCAAAACTTTCCAAATAATACCAAAACCTGCCATAGCTTTCTTGGACTGCGGAGTCGGTCGATTGGACTGCGAGATATGGTTAAGGTATTCAAGGTTATTCATAAACTTATTATAACATATGCGAGCAAGTGTGTGATGATAAGCTGAAAAAGCTTACTGGCGATTCCAAAATTGCAGGTTATGAAAAATAAGCTTGACTTTTCAGCTAATCTGTGCTACAATAGATATATAAGCCATTAAAACTAACAGAAAAGATAAAAATGTCAGAAAAACTTTGCTCCAATCATATAGAAACTAGTCAGGAACAATTGCTACCAGCGGATAGATTTAAAGTAGATGCAGAGGATTATGACGTTTTCACCCGTCAAGCTTCAATGAGTCCGATCTGGGGCGACAATCATCAAGAAACTTGGGGCATTGATAAAACTCTGAGCCACTTTGTATCAGAAACGGCAGGCTTGATCTCGGTGATGGATGGAACCGCTCAGAAGTATGAGCAAGATAGTCAGCTCGAGAAGCCCGACCATGTTATCTATCTGGATAAGTCGGCGCGACCAGTGAGCTGGATGGTGAATAAATTTTGGACGGATTTCTCTGATCAAGAACGTCCAGAGCATTCTTATCTTAATATTGATCGCATTCCTTGGTTACAGCGAGCTGGTCTTGAGCTGAAGCCTGATGGTGAGGGCGGTGTCAATGTGCTAGGAGCTGGCGGGGAATTGCGTCGACCGAATGGATGATTTTATAGCGCAGGCTGACAATTTGCCACCAGAAACTTTCGCAAGAATTCGGGCTTTGTATATTCCAGGTGGAATTACAACGGATGACCCAGAAGAGATTATGAATACGCCGACGACGTTGGAGGGAAAGAATTTACTAATTGTCGACGAGGTCGCGGATACGGGCACGACGCTGGGGATCGCGAAGTATTTGCTCAGCCGGGCGATTCCGGAGGCAGCCAGTATTAACGGCGATTATTTTTGGCATCCAGATATAAAATCCAACGACGGTCAAACTCAGAAACTCAGCGTACCGGTATGGTACAGCCACCGTACCTCAGATGGACGTGGAATTGGTGACGTAGACGAGGCTTTTTACCGTGAACGTTTCCGAGAGGATCCGACTCCGCGTAACCGCGCGAAAGCTTTGGGTGCTTTCGTCTTGAGCCGTCCGGTAGATTTGACGACCGAGGATGATCAATCTTCGCGTCGCTTGGCAAAAGATATTTTGCAGATGCACGATGATTATGAAAAGGGCAAGATCTTGCTGCGACGCCCGCAACAATGGCCGACGAAACGAGTCGTCGACGCTATCAGAGAACAGGGTTTGAAAATCGCTCCCGAAAGCGATAAGTCGCCGGATACTTATCTGAATGTGATGAAAGCGATCGATGCGCGCAAGCCGGAATAGTTGTATATTGAATAGATATGAGAGCTATCAGAAGATCGTCGGTCGAAGGAATTACCCACTAGAAAAAGACTCCCATAAGGGAGTCTGGGCTGGTTTGCGTCCAGCAACGTAAAGTGCGACCTAGTTATTATGTATCTAGGAAAGGAGGACGTGATCCCACTGATAGTGCTGGCAGTTCATGGTGATGGTCACGTTGTAGTCGCGGTCGTTGTAGTGTGTCGTCCCAGTGACGACAACGCAACTGGGGTTGTCTTCGCGATGGGTGACATGGATATTCAGCGCAACGGGATCATGATGCTCGTCGATGAGTGAGAGCATGATCTGCTCATCATTGCAGGCATCGTAAGGGCGCCCGCCTTTGTCGACAAAATAGAGTGTGAGCTTTTCCTTAGCCATTTCAATCTACCACCTTTTCTATAATATGAGTAGGTCCATTATCTATTGTAGCACAGATTGACGAAAAAGTCAAGCATTTTTCGCAAGATGGTTTAGTGTAACAAACCAGAACAGCAGAATAAGTAGTTATCTACATTATAGAAC
>RYWJ01000014.1 GCA_003979185.1 Candidatus Saccharimonadota bacterium
GGAACGACTCTTAGCTTACTCTATACTAAAAGTAATAGAGTTTATTGTTGTTTGAATCCCCTATGCACAAAACAAAAAACGGCACCGCAGGGGTGTCTGAAGCCTATTAACCGATAAGGGAAACCCTTCGTGTCGGTCCTACGGTACCGTTTTCAATACACGAAAGATACAAAAATATCCTTACCGTAATTAATAAACTTCAGACATTCTTATTGTAACGATAATTATGAAGTTTGGCAAGGTTTTTATGAAAGAAATTACGCCTAAATAACCATAACAGAGATGAAAGAAAAACCACAAAAACAGGGCATCCTTTCTATTGTAGCACAGAATGCTTAATTTGTCAATAGTAATTTGGCAAAAGTGGGGAATTAGGGAACTAAAGACGGAAACTTATAGGGAATGTAAAAGAACACTGTCGTCAGCATATGCTTCGTTATCATGCGTTTGATTGAGATGAAGGTAAGGGAAACATAAAGGAGAACTAGAGGGAATTTATGAATAATAAATATAGAAGCTAGACGGCTAGGTGGTTGGATGACGTACGATCAAGGCGTCGACCATGATGCAGGCTTCAAACTGACTTGAATTTAGTCCTCTACAACTTCCCTTATGCCGGGGGCGTCTACGCTAGCGCTCTTAACGGTGTCGGCTCATACGGCGTCTATTGGGCGCGTACTGTCAGCTCTAGTGATAGTCAGGGCGTGTACAACCTGTTCGTCAATAGCTCCTATGTCAACCCAGCCGGCGTCGACAGCCGTTACCTCGGCTTCTCCGTACGCTGCGTCGCTACTACCTAAATAGTATATGGGTTAAGGGTGGTGAGGGGATACAGGAATGCAGTATTAGACGAGCCCCTATAAAGGTTTGCGCCATTCAGTTAATACCATGTAGCTAACACGAGGTATGGAATACGCAAAAAAGAGCTTTGCAGGGGTATTATAGTTCTGTTTCAGTTCGGGTTTTGTTCGGTGCGGAGAGAAGCGTGTGAAACAAAGTATATTATAACAGCCTATGAGTGGCCAGACTACTGCATGCTATTTGAATGAATAAGTTAGGGAAATAGGGAATTTGTGGAATTAAAAACGCCTAACAGAGGTGGGGTGCGGACACACCGTATTTTAGCTGGACGCAGCTATACATACCCCTAAACCACTAATATAATGTCGTAAAATCTGTATTGTGCGACATTAGGAATCTGGCCGAAAGACGAGTGTTTATACGTATGATCAAAGGATCATTTTTGTTCTTTCCTTTATTTTTCGATGACATTTATTGATGTTTTAGCATTTTGCGTGTATGGGTAAAATAGTAACGATTTGCTGTTCATTGCGTAGTGTTAACTGGAGCCATTATTTGTTAATATAATGGAGTTATATAGGTGGGGTAAATACTATTGGTAGACACAGGCGGGAACGATAGAATGTGTAGCAATTTGGGGAATTGTAAAATCTATAGTTCTCTGCTCCCTACAACTTCCCTTATGCCGGGTACGTCTACAATAGCTCACTGGACTATGTTGGCTCCCTCGGCAGCTACTGGTCGCGTACTGTCTACTCTAGTAATAGTCAGAACGCATACCTCCTGGTCTTCTCTAGCTCCGCTGTCGACCCGGCCAACCGCCGCAACGGCCGTTACGACGGCTTCTCCATACGCTGCGTCGCTACTACCTAAGTAGTATATGGGTTAAGGGTGGTGAGGGGGTTTCTTCCCAACTCCCATTACTTCCGATAGACTAAAAGAGCATTGAAGCTTCAATGCGAGGAATGAACGACCCTGTGAAGACAGGCGTCGGAATGGGTCTATCCGGAAGAATAGGAGTTGGAGAAACACAACACTCATAGTTATATAGCTCACGTGGACACCGCAAGCTTTAGGGATATGGCTGGTGTGATATGGAAACTTTAGTGTTGAACTGTGAAGTCTGTGTCGTTTTGATAAGTATCTTCATAGCGCTCGGCTGGTTGTTGGGCCGGACCAGCTGCCGATAGGGCTACTTTACCAGTAGATTTAAGCTTTGGGTTAGCAACTTTACCAGCGAACTTTGCCTCTGCACGTTTTGCTATTTCCCTAGCTTGATTTTGACCATTTGGTGATTTGGATGGTGTTTTGCGGCTATTTTGCTTACGATTTTCGCTCCTAGGGCTATTTTTAGGCTCTTTATGGGTTTTTTGATGATTATCTAGACCACTCTGCGGTTGAGAATTGCGAGGGGCTTCTGGCGCATTCTGGCGCGTAGTCTGGGTTGCAATAGGGGTGGAAGTGATATTACTTAATTCCCCGCCAGCCAGAGTATTATTATGTTCGGAATTTGTTCGGGTAGATTGCTGGGTTTCACGCTCTTTGATCAGACTGCCGAGATCTTTGAGGCTTGGTCGATCCTTACCCTCGGCACTATTCGGAGACAGTTTCATTTTACGAAAATCGCTTTGTGGGGTAGGCACATACTGAAAATTAGCACGTCCAGAAGACTTATGTTCGGCATTTGTTCGGTTTTCTCTTGATTCCCCGTTCGCTGCACCTGCTGCCCCGCCTTTAGTTGTGTAGCTATTGCTGATTTGTTCATTGACAAGACGTCCACTGTCAGAAAGTTCTTTTTTATATTTTTCTGACTGTTCGATGGTTTCGCGAATTTCGGCTTCGACTTCGGCGCGATTGCGAGCATAGCCTCGACGGGAACTCTCGACAATCTTATCAAAGTTATCCTGTGGAGTTTTTGGTAGGGAGAGGGTAGTAGCAGAGAAAGCCGGTACTTTCTCACCGTTAATAATCATCGAGATTACAAAGTGACGGTTGTTCATCTGGATAAGGTCGGATTGATCGAAGGTTGGTTCAAATTGCTTAGAAAGGATTGGCGCATCGTCAGCTGAAACGCGGAAAGAAATGGTTGTACCAACGTTACCAAATACTGCGTCGCGCACTGAGTCAGTCATCTGGGAAATATATTGGTTCGCAACAGTGAGGTTGAGACCGTACTTGCGAGCCTCAGAAAGAATGACTGCGAAAGAATCGGTAGCGAAGTTTTGGAACTCATCTACGTAGAGATAGAATGGGCGACGATCGGCAGCATCAGGAATATCAGAGCGTGACATAGCGGCGAGCTGAACTTTTGTCACTAAGAAAGCCCCAAGGATACCAGCGTTATCTTCACCGATTAAGCCTTTTGAAAGGTTGACGACGAGAATTTTACCTTCATCCATGATCTTGCGTACGTCAAAACTCGACTTTGACTGACCAATAATATTACGAATGATCGGGTTGGCCGTAAAAGCACCCACCTTGTTTAACACCGGAGCAATACTTTCATTGACTTGTTTTTCGTTCCACTGGCCAAACTCATGTTTCCAGAATTGCAAGACGGTCACATCAGTACAATAATCCAGCGTTTCTTTACGAAAATCTTTATCCGTCAACATTCGCGAAATATCTAGTAGGGTTGTTTCTGGTCGATCAAGCAGGGCGAGCAAAGTATAACGCAAAATATGTTCCAAACGTGGACCCCAAGATTCGCCAAACATACGCTTCAGTACGCCGATCACTTCCGAACAAACATTTGGCTTGCGAGCTGGATCACTTAATTCTAGCGGGTTGAAAGCCACTGGATAGGCAGTGTCAGCAGGGTTGAAATAGATCACTTCGTTGATGCGTGATTCTGGTACGAAACGCAAATTATTGATGGCAAAATCACCGTGCGGATCAATAATACAATAGCCTTGGTTATAGAATACGTCCGAAAGTGCAAATAGCTCCAACATACCAGATTTACCAGCACCAGTCTGACCAATGATATATACGTGGCGTGAGCGATCTCGGCGTAGCATCCCGAATTGATGATTAATACCGCGAAAATTCGTCAAGCCGAAAGCTGAGACATTTTCATCATGGGCGGGATTGCCAGTGATAAGCGGTAAGGTAGATGGCGGCTCGGCGGTTTTGGAGGTGGCCCAAACGATATTTGGAGTTTCTACGGAAGTGTGTGGTAAATGGTAGACCGAAGCTAACTCAGAAATATTTAAAATAAAACCATGATCAGCAAACTGACGCAACTTATATTTATCGAGGTCTTCAGCTTTAAAACTGCCATTAGTCAACTTAAAGCCGTTTAGATTGGTGGAATTATACTGTTTGAAAGTACCGACCAAAGCTTGCATGTTGAGCTTGGCATTGATCTGATCTTGACCGATGTAGGCTAGACGGATCTTGACTTCGTAGCCTAGTTTTGTGGCTTTCTCTTCGGCTTTAGAGATACGTGTCTTGTCGCGCTCGGAGAGTTCTGGGGCAGCAGCTTTGTCACCGCCTTCTGGTGGACGGAAAAACGCGCCAAAAGCTTGACCGACCCAGACCCAGTCAATAATACCGCCCTTTTTGCCGGCTTTGACCTTTTTAACCCATTTATCAGTGACTTCTTTATGCCAGTCGTCAGGGATTGGGCGAGTTAAGATTTGTACCCAAAGCTCTTCTGAAGCATCTGGATTGAGCTTCGCGAGTGTACCAGTAATACCAGCTAGTGGATCGACTTCAAAATTATCGAAAGTCTTGATCGGCAAAGCTTCATTCTCTGTCAAAGTAATCTCAGCTGAGTAGGTCACTGGATAGTTGGCGCGTGCATCACTGTAGTCTTCGTTCATTTTGTAAATCTGTACAGTTGGGTATTGCGCATAGATTTGCCCTTCAACGAAACTCTGTAAAATTTTTGGTACCCAGACATAGAAACGAATTTGGCCGCTCGTAGAGGCAATCTCGAAGCTCAGGTGTTCTTGGACGCCGCCAGAGTTCTTTAGTTCTTCGGCATCACGCAAGATACCATGCAGACTTGCAAAAAGTTGTTCTGCTGCTAGCTCTTTTTTGTCGTTAGTACGAGGAATTTCCAGCATGAGTAAGACCGAATCAACGTTCAGAACTTTGAGCTGATTTAGCTTTTTATAGTTACGGTAGCTCAAGAAACCCAGCACTCCAACGACTGGAATCCAAACAAAAGGTTGCAAAATAAAACTAATAATTTGCGCAAGCATGATAACTTTATTATAACACAGTTATGGTTGACTGAGAATAGCTTAGATTAGATGGTTTTTATGTAATGATTAAGTGATTTTTACTGGGCTTCTGCAAGTTTGTAGGAGTCTTTGTCAACTTTGGCGAAGAGCTCCTTATTCTGAAGATTGAGTAGAACGGTAGTTTCCTTAACTTTGCGAGCACGCAAAACTCGCTTGACGATCTCCTCGCGAGTGAGAGGCTCACCAGCATCTTGCAAGATCTTAGTAATAATGTCAGCGACTGTGCCACGAGCATAGCCCCAAGAACTCAAAGCGTAGATGCCACGACCGATCAGGACAAAGCGTGGATCCTTGATGAGCTCATTATGAATTGCCTGAATTGTGACATTCTTACGACGAAAATCCGAAGCAGAAATCGCCTTAGCGATGTCAGAGAAGTGCATCGGCTCTTTCTTCGCTTCCAATACAACAAAAATCTTGTCACGAATATTACGAGGATTGACAGTTGGCCACTTGGTCAAACCCCAAACGCCGTTCAACGAAGCAAGTTGTTTAGAGATTGACGCGATTGCCTTAATATAGCTTGGATGCTCATAATCTAAAACATTGTCAAGTTGCTCAATAGTCATTGGTGTCTTATTTTTCTTGATGACATCTACGACTTCGTCGACTTTTTCGTGAATTGCGGCAACATCACCGTAGTCAGCGATGCCAATGGCTGAATAATAGCTATCATTCTCATCAATTGAAGTCAAAACGTGTGAGATCGCGCTAATAAAAACCAGCTTAGCCCGTTCGCTAGCTGTTGCTTTGCGACCATAAATTTGCTCTGCTAAGTCAGTAGTACGTGCTACGCGGCCAAGCTCGGTAAGATTGCGAATGATGAGCTTCTCGGCGGCTGGAAGCTCTGTGATTTGCCCCTCTTCAGCACCAATGCGCAAACGTACTAAGATCGCCTTCTCAAGTTGGCGTACGCGCTCGCGTGTAATATTTAGCAATTCGCCAATTTGCTCCAGAGTTTCTCGCTGGCCAGTCAAGCCGAAGCGTCGCGAAATAATCTCACGTTCTCGGTCTTGCTCAATAATATTTAAGCTACCCGAAATGGCGTTTTCTATGGTGCTGGAGTTCTGATCCATCAGGTTCCCTTCGTTGAACAATAAATTTAATATTATAAACTTGCTTTATAATAGCATGATTTAATATACATGTCAATAGATAAAATCGACTTTTTGTGATTTTCCTGACTTTCTATGTTTATTATAGCACTTTTTAAGTAATTTTATGTAATTTTAGCAAATTTTATTGCCAAATTGTCATATAACTTTAATAACATGAGCGAAAATAAGCCATAGATTTATGTACAAGGGATAATCCCCCTTGTTTTAGGAGTTGCGATGCAATAATCTTGACAAAGGAAAAGCCCGACTCGTGAGAGTCGGGCTGGGAGTATGCTTTTGTGCTATAGAACTTAGAATGGGTTTTGCGCTTCGCTTGAGATGCTATGCTAAACAACTATTCCTTTTCGCTAATGGCACGCCGATAGTCCTCAAGGGAGATAACGAAACTGGTTTCATCTTCCGAAGTGGGAGTCATGCGCTAAATCGTCGTTGCGAAAGGCGTATTGTCCCAGAGGTGTTGTTTGAAGCGCTCAAATCCCAGCTCCGCCAGCTCCTCCAAGGCATCCTTGATGACCTGTCGATACTCGTAGAGCAGAGCTCTCGGATGACTGCATTCCCGGAAGTAACGGTCGTTGATGCCGGGGTTGTCACGCAGGATGTCCAGACGGATCAACTCCGCCATCATGTTGATATCATTGGAGAAGATCGGGAAGCAGGGCGGCTCGTCGTAGACGCGTACCAGCACGTAGTGTCGCTTCTCGGCTTCGTCCTCCAGCCGGTCGAATGCTTTGGGGTACAGGAAAGCGCCAGTTTGGCGATGTTGGTAAATCCGAGCTTCCCACGGATGATGCTCCGTGGTGGGTTCTCCGCTCACGGGGTCCAGTTCCTGACCGTCGCTGTCGATATCGGCGCAGTCAAAGATCATCCCGTGGAAGTTGCCACAGTCCAGGAAAGCGGCGTACTGCTCAAGGAGCTCACGGTTTTTCAGGCGCTGGCATTGAGTACGCATGTGGTTGCTCTGAAGGAGCTGCCCGTACACCCAGTGCTGCTGGTCAATCGGATTGCTGGAGAGGCAGGGGTTTTGGCAGTAGATGCGAGCTGCAGCAAGGAAACCCTCCATAAAGCCTTTCAGATCCATGTCGTCGCCGACGAAGTAAGCCTTGCGGAAGTAGTCGAGATAGTCGGGATGGTTATTCATTTTAGTTCTCCTTTTATTGTAGTTTTGCCAGCCTGAACTCAAGCGGGCAATTTCTACAATAAAAGTAGTACAAAAGCATGACAAAGAACCTAACTGTTTTTCAGTTATAATTCCATTATAGCACACATGTCTAAAAAAGTCAATAACTTTATGCTTTTTGGTCATCAAAAACAACTATTACACAATATTTTGCCCATTGAGGTATGATGGAGAATATTAAAGCTATTTAGTGGATTTGCGCGTAGTTTTCTTACGTGTGGAAGTAGTTTTAGCAGAGGTTTTAGCCTTAGAATTTGCCGATGCTTTACGGGTGGTTGAGGTGGTCTTGGAAGTCTTGCTGACTTTGGACGCCTTTGTGGTGGTTTTTGCAGCAGACTTGCTGGTTTTTGAGGCTTTGGTGGTCTTAGTGGTTTTGGTAGTGGTTTTGGTAGTGGTTTTGGTAGTAGTTTTGTTGGAAGCTTTAGTAGTAGCTTTACGGCCAAACCGTCCACCGCGTGCTGGCTTATCTTCAAGCATTTGCTTAGCCTGCTCTAAGGTAATCTTTTTCGGATCCTGCTCTTTAGGGATTTTGACATTGTTAAAGCGTCCTGGCCCCTTTACATATGGACCATAAGCTCCGACGATAATCATAATATCGCCCCAGTCGGCAATAATTGAGTCTACTTTAGCCTGGTAGAGCTTTGAGGCGGTATCAAGATCAATCGTATACGGGTCGTAATCTTTAATCTGAATATTGTACTTGCCGGCCTTAAGATAAGGACCGAATGGGCCACTTGCAGCGATAATTACTGTACCATCTTTGGTTGTACCGAGCTCACGGGGTAAGGCGGGCATGGCAAGCTGCTTGAGGGCTTCAGCGAGCGTAACGGTCTTTTCGGTTTTGCCCTTTGGTAATGGTGCAAAACGAGGCTTCTCACCACCAGATTTTTCGTTATCACCTAATTGGATAAAACCACCGTGCCGACCGATTTTGGCATAGATTGGCAGACCAGTCTTTGGGTCTTTGCCTAGCTCTCTGGCGTTGTTGTAACGCGCAGCGTCATCGGATTTTAAGACTTCTTTCTGGAATGGACCATAAAAATCACGTAGCATTTTGACCCGAGCTAGCTTCTTCTCGGCGATTTTATCGAGATCCTCCTCAATATTAGCGGTAAATTGGTAATCAACGATATTGTTAAAATTTTCAGTCAAGAATCCTGCTAATAATTCCCCGACGGGCGTCGGTAGTAATTTACCCTTGGTAGAACCTGTTTTCTCGGTGACAAGATTGCGTTTGACGGCTTTTTTCTCTAAGACTAACTCAACCACTTCGCGCGGTTCACCTTCAGAATCGCCTTTGACTACATAACCGCGAGTTTGAATAGCTGACATGATAGTGGCGTAAGTCGACGGGCGACCAATACCGAGCTCCTCGAGCTTTTTGACTAGTGAGCCTTCAGTATAGCGCGCTGGTGGTTTGGAGAAGCTCTGACGAGCGGTGATAGACTGACGCTTGAGCGGATCGCCGACGGTCAGAGCGGGTAATTCGTCTTCTTTCATCCGACCGGTAACTTTGAGGAAGCCGTCAAAGACAATTACCTCGCCTTTAGCTTCGAAAGTATGTTTTGGCTCAAGATTATTGGTAATTTTAACGACAGTCTTCTCGGTTTCAGCGTCGGCCATCTGGGTAGCGAGGGTACGATTACGGATTAGTTTGTAAAGCTTGCGTTCGTAATCATTCTTGCCAGCTACTTCTTGGTCGATATGGGTCGGGCGGATAGCTTCGTGGGCCTCTTGTGCGCCGGCGGACTTGGTCTTAAAATTACGAACTTTGAGATATTCTTGACCATACTTTTCTTCCACGAAGTGCGCAGTCATCGCAATAGCTTGTTTGGAGAGGTTCAGGCTGTCAGTACGGTGGTAAGTGATCAAGCCAGCTTGATAGAGAGCTTGAGCAGCTGTCATTGTAGTTTTAGTAGAGAAGCCAAGGCGTGAGTTGGCCTCAATTTGCATAGACGCTGTGGTAAAAGGTGGAGCCGGATGGCGCACACCAGGAGTTTTGCTGACGTTAGTGACTTCAAAATCTGCCTCGGTGATCTTTTCGAGGTAGTTTTGGGCGGTTTTTTCGGTATCAAAAGTCTTATCAAGGGTCGCGTTAAGCTCATCTTGAGCTTTGGTGAGAAACTTGCCAGTTACCTTGAACTTGGGACTAGTTTCAAATTTTTCAATTTCCTGTTCACGCTCGACGATTAAACGTAAAGCTGGTGACTGTACGCGTCCTGCAGAGATCGCGCCAGGTACTTTGCGACGCACGACGCCCGAAAGGTCATAACCCACTAGCATATCGAGAGTTTGGCGGGCTTGCTGAGAGGCTACCATATCCATATCGACGGTGCGAGGATTTTGAATGGCGGCTTCAAGGGCAGGTTTGGTAATTTCATGAAAAGTAATACGCTTTGTGCCTTTAGAGAGTTTAAGAACTTCGATCAGATGCCAAGAGATCGCTTCTCCTTCGCGGTCTTCATCGGTCGCTAGCCAAATCGTATCGGCAGCTTTCGCAGCACGCTTCAGCTCAGAGATGATTTTGGTATGCCCAGGGTCGATTTCATAGGTGACGTCAAAAGTTTCCTTATCAACTTTAGTGTCTTTCCGAATATGACCAACTGATGCAAGAACGTGAAAATCCTTACCGAGGTATTTTTCAATAGTATGAGCCTTAGCAGGAGACTCCACGATAACTAAATTTTTTGGCATATATTTATATTATATAGCACAGTTTCTGGTTAAAGTAAAATAAAATGAAAGTGCTTCGGCAACGTATTTGGAGCTGGAAAAAGGGACACTCAGAGTGAGTGTCCCTATGTGGTTTGCGCAAGAATGCTTCACTTTACAGCAGGTTGACGTCGCTACTTCCATCGCTGGACTGCGTAGCAGTATCGCCACCATCCTCTCCAACAGGAGCGGG
Organism: Candidatus Saccharimonadota bacterium; assembly: GCA_003979185.1. Taxonomy (GTDB): domain Bacteria; phylum Patescibacteriota; class Saccharimonadia; order Saccharimonadales; family Saccharimonadaceae; genus Nanosyncoccus. Next base: position 10,255 of record RYWJ01000014.1, read on the forward strand.
CGGTTCAGTCTGGTCAGCGTTTGGGGTTGCACTGGTATCGGTACCAGTCGCAGCGGGTTCGCCCACGGTCAGAGAAAACTCCTTAGAGTATTCCTTGGCCAGCTGGTAAGACTCGCCAGCTTTGACATACACGGTGCCAGTAAGCTCGCTGGTTTCAGTAGCAGTAACGATCGCTCTGAAGTACAGGTAAGCGTTGGTTCCGTCTTCTGCCTCAGGGCACTTGCCTCTATAGGAGCCGAGGTTGATCCCAGTCCCAAAGAGGGTTTCGTTGCTGACGTGCACACCATTGGGGTAGTCCCCGTTGACGACGGTGGTAGTGGTCGGCGTATAGGTAATACCCTCGGGCAGTTGCACCAGCATAACTACATCGTTATGTTGGACATCGGAGATGTTGCGGTACTGCACCTCGAACTCCAGTTCGTCGCCAGGGGCAGCGGTAGTAGTGTCGTTCCACTCGCCGGTGTCGGCGATGCGGGTGCGGACAGTGATCAGGACATCTTCGGGCTCAGGGCTCGCGGTGGGATCGGTCACGGCGGTCTTAGGCGGCGGGTCGTTCTGGCCATTCTTATTGAACCAGCCTTTGGATTCGCCACAAAAGTAGACAGCAATGATGACGGCGGAGATTGTGATGACGATAAGTGCAATGATTCCAAGTTTTTTCATGGTGGTTTCCTCCCAAAAAAATTTTGTCCAAGCTATTTCACATTATGCGCAAATTGTAAAGAGCTTGGACAAGTGATCCATACTTCCATTGTAGCACAGATTAGCCAAAAAGTCAATACCATTTTGTAAAAATAAACCCCGCTACAGAGAGCGGGGTTGCGGGGCGACGTAGATTGGCTAGATCATCGACATTGAGCCACTAAAATCTTATTAATCTTTTCGTCAAGCAATCCATGATCTTCGTATAACGAGTGAGGACTTTGGGAAAGAAGATGCCAATCAGGGCGACCGGCACTCCGATTACTGATTCGAGTAGACTGCTGAACATATGGATTATAGATGAGAGTGACGCCATCCTCTGCTCGAGAGCCAAGCGGTATTCTTCAGGACCAATGTAATCGGTCCTGTACCATTTGCGGTAGGTGAGGATCTTACGCAGGTTGCCAAAGAGTAAGACCGGCGCGAAGATAATTAGCGATACCAAGCAAACGATTGCTATGAGCAGCATGAAGACGGGCGTTAAAAGCCTGTCTTTGAGCGTATAAGTCTCCGGCATTTGTCTGTACCCCCTAATTTCTAAAGTACGCCCCGCATTGTTGCAATTATAACATGTTTGTAAATAAAAGATGGCACACAAGCAACAAAAAAGAGCCTAGGTAAGGGTGGGCATCACCTAGGCTCTTCCTTGCCCTACAACACATCGTCGTTCGACTCCGGGGGACCGGAAGCGCGACCCACCTCACACAAACACAGGGGCCCGCCGGTTATAGGGATTGCTATGCCTTCGAAGCTAACCCTAAAAGTGGAGGTAATACTTACAGTCTATAACCAATATAGAGAAATTATAGACCCTAGGGGTTTCAAAAGCACGCAATTTCTGTTACTCTGAACCTAAATTCACAGTAACGAAATTATGATTTATTTAGGTACAGTTGGAGCTATGATGCAATTTAACTCTAACTAATAAGCATTATAGCACACGGAGTTAAAAATGTCAATACTTTTTTCACATTTTCTTTCAAATCACAATGAGATATCACCCCAAGAGTACGAATTTACAGAGGTATTGGGCACTATTGCGGTAATGCCTAAAAAGTTGTACGTGCATGGAAATATTCCACAAAAAAGGTTAAAATCGGTTGCTATTGTCGGCACCAGAAAGCCGACAAGTTATGGTGCTAACGTTGCCAAAAATCTAGCTTATGACTTAGCTCGGCAAGATGTAGTCGTAATATCGGGCCTGGCTTTTGGAATTGATAGCATTGCGCACCGTGGGGCTTTGGAGGCAGGCGGGCTGACTTTGGCGGTCTTGGGAACACCGATTGATTATATTTATCCACGATCGCATTATAGTTTAGCGGAAGAAATTGTGAAATCTGGCGGGGCGATTATCAGCGAGTTGCCACCGGGAGCGGAGTTTTATGGTAAAACCTGTTTCTTGCAACGCAACCGGATTATCTCGGGACTCGCGGATGCGGTGATTGTGATCGAAGCGGCAGAGCGGAGTGGTTCCTTAAACACTGCTGCGCACGCTCTCGAACAGGGTAAAGAGGTGTTTGCGCTACCCGGAGATATTACGCGTCCGACTTCGCGTGGATGTAATCGCCTGATTGGACAGGGCGCGATTCCCTATTTAGAGCCTCAAGATGTCCTAGAGGTGCTGTTCCCGCCTCGACGCAGAGCTAAATCTTTGCAGGTGGAGTTACCTCTTGGCGACAGTGAGGTAGAAACAAAAATTCTCCAAGCTCTCGCTCGGGGTATCGTGCAAGGCGAAGCAATTTTGGCAGATACGGGATTAACAGTGGTGGAATTTAATCAAACTATCACAATTTTAGAGATCAAGGGACGGGTGACGGCTCTAGGCATGAATCAGTGGGATCTAAAATAGATATAGAAGGAATTTGCACTAGATTCGCTCATGAATGCGTTTGATTCTTTCTCATCCAAATCGACTACTCAATCCCCTTTTATCATCCTAGAGCGATTCGTTAATGCGTTTGATGGCTTCTTGGAGGACTTGGGGCAGAAACTTACGCTCTTCGGTTGTAAAACGCCCCAGTACGAATTCAATATCGCCAAACTTTTGGCGGAGAGGTGGGTTATTTGTACCTAGGCGCAACCGCGGGAAAGCCTCAGTCCTGAGATGCTGAGCGATGGATTTTAACCCGTTATTACCACCACTCGAGCCATGCTCGCGATAACGAATTTTACCAAAAGGCAACTCAAAATCATCACAAATCACCAGAATATCGGTCGGAGCGACTTTATAAAAATGCTGATAGTTCGCGACAGCAATGCCAGAATTGTTGTAAAATCCTTGTGGCTTAATCAAGATACGGTCGCCGTCTTTGAGCCAAATAGCACCGTTTTTCTCTTTTTGCCAGGTCAGATTGTGGACTTTGGCATAAAAATCCAGTGCTAAAAACCCATAATTATGGCGAGTAAAGTTGTATTCATTGCCTGGATTGCCAAGGCCAACAATCAGTTTCATAGGTTTATTATAACAGATTATTGGTTGACGAAGATCTCGTAAGTCGTATAAAGGGCGAGAAACGCTAAGATTGAGAAGAGGATAATCCAAACTGTTTTCCAAGTCTGGCGTCGTTTGGCTGCTTCCTCGGGACGCAGGCGTGAGCTCTCGTGCATATTGCTAGTAGCCATTTTATAAATTCCATAGAGTAAAACTATGCCTAGACCGATTGACATTGCGATAATGACATTATCCATGAGGTTATTTTAGCACAAAAGCGGGTCAAATTTAGTAAAAAGGGGTAGTATTGAGGTTGAGAAAGTTGATTTTAGTGAAATTTGTGAAAAATATGAATATGCTATTGACTTTATATGTAATCTGTGCTACAATAGAAAAGTGAGGCTTGGTATTTTTTCTGAATATCCAAGTACTTTGAACTTCTGAGGAAAGAGGTAGTGTGAAATGGCAAATGAGGGTTTCAGAATCAAGGCTGTCAATAAGAAGCTGCAGATTGTCGACGGACCCACCGATGCGGGCTTGGCACAGGCCGTGATTCAGTGTCATGTTGGCATTAACGCTCAGGGTGAGTTGGCCCGGCGTGTGAATTTCCAGGTCAATGATGACGCTGGTGTCAGTTATGCGCTGAGCGCGCGAGTGACCAGCTTGTCCGCTACGGATGAGGCTGGACGACAGTATCAGCTGAATGGGTTCATTCAGGATCCGGACAACAAAGACGTCGAGTATATCTTCGACGCCAATTACGATGTCAGCTCCCATACGGGTATCCTGCGGATGTCGCAGGTCAAAGCTAACGTCACCTGATGATGCTACTGGCATTGAGGCTCGTCTGCGACTGGTGAACGGTTGTGGGTTAACGGTCCTGGTTGCTTCCAGGAGCCTCAATGCTTGAGCATATTTTACCCCCTCTCTCTGGGTCGGCGCATCTGCGCCGGCCCCTTTTCATCCTCCAAAACCCCTCGGATTACTCGAGGGGTCTTTAAAATTTATTGTAAAACGCAGCGTACCATATAACCGCGGTCCACTATGCCACTATCGCCTGTGACTGTATTATAAAGGTTCAGAACAGGAATAAACATATTCGACGAACCAGCATTAAGCCAATAATAACCCATTGTACCAGCTTGAATAAGACGTGCGACGGTGGTGTCGCTTGGCACTTGCCCAGGGTGAACCATATAGATTGGGCTTAAGCGGATATCTTGCGCACCATAAAGTAAGCCGTTCTGTGAGCCATAGGAAGTGAAAAGCCCCGTGAAAGATTTGTTGCCACTAGTATTTGGTAACTGCCAACCTTTTGGACAAATACTGCTTGTACTATTCCCCGTACCAGCGGTCGCAGCATACCAGGTATAGTAATTGCCAGAAAGATAGTGGGCGTTGTAGGTGTTTCCGTTAGTATTGCCCGTGAAATCTGGATCGGTCGATGGGGTGAGGTTGCTAACATTCGTCCAGCCGGCATTAGTACATCCAGATAGACCCGCCACCGATTCACAGTTGGTAAGGCTAGTATGATTATTGGCAATAAAAAGTCCAGGATTGTAGTAATTAACGCGGGTATAGTTGCCAGCTCCTGCCCAGAGGGCGGAGTTGACGCTCGTAGTCCAGTTGGCACTAACGTTGGAATTGCTAGCGGTCAGAGTGCGATTGGTTAGGTCGAGAGCGAGGTTTTGGGTCATCCAACAATTATTGTCTTTGAGTTTGGTGATCCAGTATTTTTTATTATCTCTAGCATCGGTGAGTTGAGCGGAACTGCCGACTGCAACGCTATTACAGATGGTAGGAGTCATTTCTTGCATGGTAGTAACGCCAAAACTATTAATGACTTTCGGGGTAGCGACGAGCGACAGTAAGACTTTGGTTCGGTAATGTCCTGGTGTAATATCACTAGCAAACTTTGCTGCGAAAGTGAGATTCTTGGTGAGGTTTTCGGTTTCCTTGGTGGCGGTTTCGATAGCTTTGGCTTTGCCATAAACTGGCATTGTTTGATAGGATAGAGTTTCTGGTGTCGTGGAGGTTGACCAATTGTAGCCCCACGTATTGTCGGCCATCAGAGCGGGAGTTTTAGTCCCAGCACCAGTCAGGGTTTGTGGGCCATTCTCGAGTTGGAGGTTGGCTGAGGAACCGTTTGCAGCGGAAATACTTAAAGTATAGTTGGTGATATTGGCGGCAGTGATGGTGACGGCATGACTGCGATAGGCGACTTCGCCGACTTTGGCAGTGGTAGTCTGGGCGAGATTCCCGCTGATGACGAGTGAAGCGGATGGGGTTGTATCGGCAAGTGGCACTGGACCACTGCTGGATAAGATAGTAGAGTTAGCATTGGTAGGATTATTGAGGAGATTGCTTGGGACGCTGTTTGTAGGGTCTGTGGAAGTTGGATTGGTAACCTGATTGTTGATCGTGTCTCGGATTGTACTTTGAGTGGTGTCTTGGGCAGAAGCCGCAAGTGGATGTAAAACGGTGGCAGCCAGGACGACGAAGCTGAGCGATGTCACCAAGCTAATTTTTATGATTGGATAAAGATAAGAACGTAGCATAGAATCTCCTTATAGTTATTTAGCAACGCAACGAATAGTATTACCGTCCGAACGTACAGTGGTAGTGGTGGCAGAGGCAGTGGTTTCTAAGCGTAGAATGTAAGAATACATAAATAATTAAACCAACAGACTTGACGTCTAAACTGATTAGTTTGATTATTTGATAGCATCTGACCCTCCTTTTGGATATTGTTGTACGCACCTTTGCGGAGGAGTTTATACTGTTTGTATCTTGGAATACTATGAAATTGGAAATTTCATTTGATGATACATATTGTTATAAGTAATGTCAGTATAAAAACGACACCGCAAGGGTGTCTAAAGCCTACAAAACCAACAAGGAATTCCTCATACGGTTCTTGCGGTGCCGTTCTCATCGTACGAGAAACCACAACAAAAACTGCTGGCTTTAAATTGTAAACTTTAGACATTACTATTATATGTAGAAAGTTTAGTTCTGGCAAGGACTTTTTGTTAGAAAAGAATATAACAAAAAATATCCCCCATAATATTTATATACTATGAAAGATATTGTATGTTCTGTCAATGGTGGCCTCTGCTGGATTCGAACCAGCGACCCCTCGAATGTGAATCGAGTGCTCTAGCCACTGAGCCAAGAGGCCATATTGTAAAAGATTTTTGCTATTTGTTGAGATAATTGATTGAGCTAAGTTGGCACAAATTCTCAGGGCCAAAACAAGGTTTCTAATAGAGATCCTTGAAACCTTATATTCCAGCCCTATGTATGTTATAATAGCATAAATGAATATAGATTTCCAGAAGTTTATTGACGAAAAGGCTGAGATTGAGGCTTTTTTGGCGTCGCCAGAAGCGTATGCGAGTTCCGACTTCGCAGCTAAGTCGCGCCGTTTGGCGGAAATAAACACGATCTTAGACTTGCATAAAGATATTGAACAATCCCAACAGGCTTTGCTGGAGGCTAAAGCTTTGGTTGACGATCCAGAGCTGGGAGAGTTGGCGCGGGCTGATATTGATGAGCTTACGCAAAAGATCCAAGCTAAATCCGCGGAGCTGGAGGAGATCTTGCTACCACATGACCCAGCTGATGATAAACCAGCTATTATGGAGATTCGTGCTGGCGCAGGTGGCGATGAAGCATCACTCTTCGCGGGTGAACTTTACCGTATGTACGTGCGTTATGCTGAGAATCATCACCTGAAAGTTGAGCTGATGTCACAGAACGAAAACGAAGCTGGTGGCATGAAAGAGGTGGTGGTCCGCGTGTCGGGCGAGAAGCCTTATGGTCAGTTGAAGTTTGAAGGCGGTGTGCATCGCGTACAGCGTGTACCAGTAACGGAGTCACAAGGTCGTATTCATACTTCAACGGCGACAGTGGCAGTCTTGCCAGAAGCGAGCGAGTCGGATATTGAGATTAAGCCAGATGATTTGCGGATTGATATTTATCGTTCTGGAGGTCACGGTGGACAGGGTGTTAATACGACCGATTCCGCAGTACGGATCACGCACTTACCAACGGGAATCGTAGTAGCCATGCAAGATGAACGTTCGCAGCAGCAAAACCGTATAAAAGCCATGACTGTGCTACGTTCGCGTTTGATTGAGAAACAGAAGCAAGAAGAGATGAAAGCCGCTAGTGATGCCCGTAAGAGTCTGATTGGTTCGGGGGATCGTAGCGAAAAGATTCGCACCTATAATTTCCCTCAAGATCGCATTACTGACCATCGCGTGCATTATTCACGTTCCAATGTTAATGCAGCGATGGATGGCGACATTGATGATTTGATCAAAGAATTAACTGTAGCTGAGCGAAATTTGGGTGAAAATAACGCAGTAAAACAGTAAATTTAAGAAAAACAAGCTCTATCTATTGACTTTTTAGATAAAGTGTGATATAATGAAAAGATAGACCTATTGACGGATAAAACTTGGTTAAAAATGGAAAATAAGCGAGTAATGAACGTAAAAACCTGGTTACAAAAAGCGAAGCAACGAATCGACGCTTTAGATGCAGAGCTGATTGCGCATTTTGTTTTTGCGCCAAGGCGTTCTGATCGGAGTTGGCTGGCTGCTCACGGGGACGACCAGATATCTCAGCCACAGCTTAGACGCGCTAATGTATTGCTCGAGAAGCGTTTGCGTGGGGTGCCGCTAGCTTATGTTTTGGAGCATAAGGAGTTCTACGGACGAGATTTTTGGGTACGACCAGGCGTGTTGATTCCCCGTCCTGAAACCGAGAGCTTGATTGATATCATCAAAGAGCTTGACCTTCCTCAGCAACCAAAGTTTCTAGAAATTGGTACGGGCAGTGGCTGTATTGCGATCACCCTAGCTTTGGAATATCCACAAGCGGAAGTTATCGCCTCAGATATTAGCACGAAGGCTTTGGGAATAGCTGAGCGTAATGATATTCGACACGAGGGGCGGGTGGAATTTGTGCAGGCAAATCTTTTGCGCGATCTGGGTTTAGATTTGATGCAGGGAGAGCATTTTGACGTTCTTGTGGCAAACCTTCCCTATGTCAATAAAGATTGGGAGTGGGTAGATGAGAACTCGCTGAGCCACGAGCCATCCACAGCCTTGTATGCTAAGGGCAATAATGGTCTTTCGATTTATCAACGTCTTTTGCGTGAGATCTCTTATCACCGCAATCTCGATGAGTTGTGGCTGGATTACTTAGTCTTAGAAGCTGATCCCTGTCAACATGAAGCTTTGATAAAAATGGCCGAGAAAGCAAATTTTACCTATCTTAAGACCGATGGCTATGCTTTGCTATTTGAAGATGGGTGGCGATATTGGTGGGATTGGCGTAAACAAGGTTATGTACATAAGACGCCGGAAGTGATTGCTGATGAGCTTAAGACTGGTATGATTAGCTATTGTCCAGAGGAAGACTGTATGCTTGAGCCAAACATTGATCCTGGTAATCCAGATTTCTCAGAATAAATCCCCCTAGATCCTAGAGGGATTTATTTTTGGGGCTATGAGATTAACTTTGAGTGGTTTTACGATTGTCGACTTGGTAATTTTCTAAGGTAAGTTTGAGATTTTGCTCCTTGCCGTCACGAATAATCGTCAGCTGGATGGTTTCGCCTGGGGCATGCTCACCGATCAGGGTGGAAACAGAACCAGCTTTTCCGACTGGCACGCCGTTTACTTTGGTGATGATATCTTTATCCTTTAGACCAGCTTTATCACCTGGGCCATTAGCGATAACGGAAGCATTCTGAGAGGAACTAATTAGATAAGCACCACTAGTGACTGGGAGATCGTAGGTGACGGCTACATCTGGTGTGATATTGATGTAATACACTCCGATGTAAGCGCGACTTGCAGAGCCGTTATTGATAATGTTTTTGAGCATACCTTTGACGCTAGAGATCGGAATAGCAAAACCAATTCCATCTGCTTCGGAAGTAGTAGCTGTATTGATACCAATAACTTCTCCGGCGGCATTTACTAACGGTCCACCTGAGTTGCCAGAATTGATAGCGGCGTCAGTTTGAATCATATCGCTGAGATTCTCAGAAGAGGAGTAATCGCTGCTATAGGCTGTTAGTGAGCGTCCTGTACCAGAAATAATACCTTGAGTAATGGTGTTTTGATACTGTCCTAGCGCGTTCCCAATGGCGATAACTTGTTGACCGGCATGAATGGTTTTGGAATCGCCGAGCTTGACGATTGGTAGGTCATCGACGCCGTCAATTTTTAGAAAAGCAACGTCATTGAGCGGGTCAGTGCCGATTAGCTTGACTTTGTCATAAGTTTCACCACTGTCAAGCACTACTTTGATAGTATTTGAACCATCTACGACGTGCTTGTTAGTCAAAACATAACCATCCTGAGTCACGATCATACCTGTACCAGCAGAGGTTTGTGTGGAAGACTGACCAAACCAGCCTGTAGTGCGGGTTTCAGTGACGATCGATACTACTCCAGGCGAAACCTGAGCTGCAACCTCAGCGATCGAGCCTTCAGTGAAATTGGCGGAGTTGCCATCGCTATCATAGCCCCACAAAATCGTATCATCATCACGTAAGTAATTCACGATTGACAGACCTAAGCCAGCTCCTGCCGCACAGAAAGACAAGATCATCAAAGTAACGATTGTGATTTTGAAACCAGCATCAGAACGGGCAGGCTTCTCCGTAGCGGGTGCAACGTGTGACTTAGATGCAGATTTAAGCTTGAACTTGTTGGGTTTCTCAGTTTTGGTCGCATGAGAACTAGTTTCATGATTAACGGTTTTTGCAGTTTTTGACATTATACCTCCTAATTACTCTTATTTTAACAGAAGTAGCTTTAATGAATATTAAAACGTGGTTGACTAAAAGTAATGATAAGTACCGCTACTACGACCAAGCTGAAGATAATTGGCAGAGCGACCTCGCGAATCTGGAGTTTGCCAGAATTTTTTGCCATATTATTATAGAGCTTGAAATATAAGAACGAGAGAATAGTTAAGATAAGCGAAAGCTGTGACACGCAGATGCCAGTACTGGCAAAGTTATAAAGAATGAGCCAAGCGTGCGAGAGCCAAGCAATTTCCGCAAAGAAAAGTCCGCAGATAATTGAAAGAAAGGAGCTTTCATGCTCATCACCTTGCACAAGTACGTGATGTGAAGCGGCGTAGCCGATAATGAATTCTGAAATCACCAAGACTAGCGAATCGGAAATCGCTGCAAAGATTGCTGCGGCGGTACTACCGACAAAGACTGCAATCAAGGCTTGCACGATAGCGGCATTGAGTGAAGAACGGGGTTTAATAACGATGAGCCAGATCGCGTAGAGTGCCATCAAGACAAAATGTACTGGCAAGAAGCTGGAGCCAGCTGCATAGGCTAATAGCACGAAACCGACACCAACGATAAAATCAACTAAACTTGAGCGGATATTGACCCACCAGTAGCGGTGGTTGACAGCAAAAACGCGCCATTTTGAAACCACAATCAAGACAAGACCGATGATAAAATTACCCGTAATCACGGTAGCGCCGATCGATACGACGGCTAGGAGCAAGTTCAAAATCGTATGGATTAGCGAACTTAAAGCATTGCGACTTTTGCGAATAAAAATATAATCAGCCATATGTAACCATTATAACAAAAAACTATTAGAAAATGGCAAAAATAGATCTTTTCTAGAGGTCTATGCTGGAGGTAAAAAGTGATGTTTAAAATAAGCAAAAAATTTATGCAAAAAATGCGAAAAAATCATAATTGTGATACAATGAAGTAATGGAACAATCAAAGCCGAGTTTTCTGAAAAAACATCCTTTACTTAAAGATTTGTTGAGTCTGGCGATTTTCGTGGTTGTGGTGATCATTGGTACATTTATTTTGAACGCCTATGTCTATCGTTCCTATGATGTAGTTGGTAAAAGTATGGAGAATACTCTTCATAACGAAGACCGGGTGATCGTGAATCGCTTGACGGTTAGTTGGTCACACTTCTTGGGCAAAGAATACATTCCGAAACGTGGTCAGGTGATCGTTTTTGCTAATGGTGATGCGCACGGGGCTTTGACTTGTAGCGCACCGACTGGCCAAAAAGATCAGTATCTTATTAAACGTGTGATTGCTTTCCCAGGCGAGCGCGTGACAGTGAAAGATGGAATTCTGACGGTTTATAACGATGAATATCCAGATGGCTTTCACCCAGATGATGAAACCCGTGTTGATGAGAATAACGGACCAAAATCTTATTCTTCGGGCGATGTAGACATGATCGTACCAAAGGGCGAAATCTTTGTGTCAGGTGATAATCGTGAGGGCACGCATTCGTTTGATTCGCGTTCAGGTCTAGGGACTATTCCATTCTGTCGTATTATCGGACCAGTGATGTTACGCATTTATCCTTTCGATCAGATTCGTACTTTCTAGGAGTCTAAGTTAGGTTCTGTTAGGGCTAAGAAACGGCCACCGTAGGGTGACCGTTTTCGGTGCGGAGGAATGTGGCGTGACAATCGCGTTTGATTAGGTCAAATCATCTGTTGGAATGTGGGCATTGACGTTGAATTGTCGCATAGGTTACTCATGAGTGTCTTTGATGATGAGCTCTTGAAGTGTGTCATACCGATCCATGTCAAAGGCATATCTTTCCAAATTAAGCTGATAGACGGAGCCAGTTCGCTTGGTGTGAAGGACATGTGTGCGGCAGTGACAAAACTCCGTTACCCGATCATCCTCGACGTGGAAGTTGATACGATCAAAACCAATACTACTACAGACTCGAAATGTCACGTAGCTTGGCGTATCCGTTGATAGGCTAGCTAGATTAACGAACTTACACTTCAAGTGGTTGGCTGAAAGCCTGATCTCAATCATTCTCCATTCAGGATTTTGTGCAGGCTGTAGGACACATCCGTCTGAAGTACAACTGTAACCTATACTGCAGGCTATGATTTCATGCAAATTTAGATTGCGAATTGTTTGGACAGGGGTCACTTCGGCATGATGTATAAGATATCCTATGCCATGCACGGTGCGATTGCAGATTTCTGAATAAAGGCTGAAGGCATCAAAGATAATTGGTGGGGGTGCTTGCGAACCTTTGCGATGATTGTCGGCTAAAGAGATAACCTTGAGTACATGGTTTTCGTGGTCGTAGTGGCTATACATAAAACCTCCTCTTCTCTCGCGATAAAGTACTGATTAGCTACAGAGCATTTGTATTGTGTAGTTTATCTCTTTAAATTATAACATAACATCGTCAGCTAAGAAATAGTAGGACTTGAGCTAAGCTCGAGATAATTCGATCGACTTATTGAGGGGTTCAACTTTGACAAAAATGTATTTTTTTGCGATAATAAGTAATATGAATGAGAATGTTTGGCAAAAGCTACCACATGCCTTTACGGTCTTAGCTCCTATGGAGGGAGTGACGGATGTGATGTTCAGACAAGTTATCGCCAAGGCTGGTCGTCCAGATTTGTTTTACACTGAGTTTACCAATGTTTCAAGCTTCGCTTCTGAAAAAGGACGTTTTAACGCCTTGGAAAGGCTCGAAGTGGTACCTAGCGATAGACCGATCATTGCGCAGATTTGGGGCAAAAATCCTGCACATTTTGCTGAACTGGCTGCCGAACTGAGAGAGTTGGGTTTTGCTGGACTTGATATCAACATGGGATGTCCAGATCGTCATGTTAATGCTGCTGGAGGTGGAGCAGCGATGATCCGCACCCCAGATCTAGCCGTAGAATGTATTAGAGAGGCCAAGAACGCCACGTCTTTGCCGGTTTCAGTGAAGACTCGCCTAGGGTACACCTATATTGAAGAGTTGCAGGAGTGGCTGAGTCTGCTTTTGAAGCAGGACATCGCAGCTTTAACGGTTCATCTGCGGACGCGCAAAGAAATGTCTAAGGTTCCAGCACATTATGAACTGATTCCGGAGATTATCAGCTTAAGAAATAAGCTAGCACCTCAGACCAAACTTGTCATTAATGGTGATATTAAAAATCTTCAGCAAGTTCAAGAGTTATCTGATCAACATCCAGAAGTTGATGGTTTTATGATTGGACGCGGAGTGTTTGAAAATCCGTATTGTTTCACTACGCATGAAGCTACACGTGAAGAATTAATGGAGTTACTGCATCTTCACCTTGATTTATTTGATGCGCAAGATGCTAAGCACTGTGCCATGCAGGCGGAGATGATGCGCGAAAATCTTGATTTCGCTCTGAAGATGGATGGAAAAGTACGCGGTTTACCTTTTGAACCATTAAAACATTTCTTCAAGATTTATATTAACAATTTTCCTGGCGCTTCGGCTTTGCGAGCAAAACTCATGGAAACTCACACCACTGCGGAAGTGCGAGAAATTCTATCGTCAAACTAGCCGACGTTTATAATTATGGCTATTCAACTTGGCTATATATGGACTGCTTGTTGCGGGATTTGTTTTTGTCCTGGTCGGTCTATATATTGTCAGGCTTACGTTTGTCTTGGTCGTTGCGGAAAGAGAAGAAAATTGGCGTACCCACAAATGGATATTTCTCGCGAATTTTACGTTCCAAAAAGCGCTTCCAAGACCAGTGCAAAAGACCTAAATCGCGACCATGCACTACGAACCAAGGTGGGCAAGTATCGGTTTGGACGATGTACTTTGGTTTAGGACGGGTATTTTTAAGTCCCGCAGGCGGATGTTCAATGATAGCTTCGCCAAGAATTTTATTGAGTTCGGAAGTTTTGATTTCAAGATGGCGAGTTTGGTCAATCTCGGTGACAAGTTCAAAAAGCTTTGTAATATTTTGACCAGTTTCTGAACTAGTAATCAGGACTGGTGCGTATGGGAGAAAATTAAAATCGTTCTCTAGCTTATCAAGAATATCATCGGTATTATCTACCAAGTCGGCCTTGGTTAATACGACAATAATACCTTTGCCGGCCTCAATGATTTGCCCTGCAAGCGATTGGTCTAGTTTGGAGTGCGGTTCGGTAGCGTCCACTAGTAAAGCGCAAATATCGGATTCTTCAATGGCTGCCAGTGTGCGTAAGGCAGAAAATTTTTCGATCCCAGCTTCGCGCTTGCCAGGTTTACGTAGCCCAGCAGTATCAAGAATTTCTAGGGTACGTCCATGAAAACGCACCTCGACACGATTTACGTCGCGGGTTGTTCCCTGGCGAGAGCTGACTAGGGCTTGCTGTTTTTGACCTAAAGCATTAAACATGCTCGACTTACCAACATTTGGGCGACCAATCAGGGCGATAGTGAGGGGTTGCTCTTTTGAAGTATCACCATCGGGTTTTGTGGTAGTAGTAGGACGTAGATTGTGATAAATTGCACTCTTGAGTTCTTTAATTCCCTGTCCGGTCGTAGCGGAAACGCGGAACGTCTGGTCAGGCTTAATGCCGAAATGTAAGAATTCATTTTCTGATAAGGAATCACCAAGGTCGGATTTATTGAGTAGAAGTAAAACTGGTTTACGTGAACGCAAGGCCTTTTTGGCGATATCTTTATCGCGATAGTCGGGATGTCGCGAGCTATCTACGGTTAGCAAGATTAGATCAGCCGCATCAATAGCATCAGAGATCTGGTCCTGGATTCCCGCCTCAAAGTCGTCGGTCGGATCTTTCAAGCCAGCCGTATCGATCAGTAAAAACTTATCGTCAATCCGCGCCATCACATTATCACGCGTTGTACCCTCTTCGCGAGCAACAATAGCGATATTCTTGTGCGCCAAACGGTTTAACAAGCTGGATTTACCAGCGTTGGTCTGACCAATTAATGCTACGATAGGAAGCTTCTTCATAATATTATTCTATCACAAAATTATATAAATGACAAACGGAATGCAAATGCATAGAGTAAACTAGAGTGTTCGGTTATTATGTAATGTATTATGCAATAAAACCAGTCTTGTAGGGTTTGAGCTGTACCAGTATAATAGAAATGTCTTAAACATACAGTATTAGCCGATTCGGTTTTCGTTGGTACCATTAACGAGTTAAATGGCATCACGAGTTTAGCCGCGTGAATGGTTTACCTTTCAATCGGTTACTGTAGGTTTAAGACACCCCTCGTGGTGCCATTTTTGTATAGAGGGTTCTCTATTACTTATAAGAATG
>RYWJ01000031.1 GCA_003979185.1 Candidatus Saccharimonadota bacterium
ATCGTTAGTCTGGGGAGACCTGGAGCGGGAGTTCGAATCTCCCACCCTCCGCCATTAGCACAAAAAGAGCTCGTCGAGGGCTTTATTTTTGTCCTCAGAAACCCTTGGATGATCCGATGGTTCTATTTTCCGCTAATTTCTAGGATGTGTTATTGAAAATGTCCGGAGGTCTATGAATATTTGCAGAGTAATGAGCAACCTGATGTAATTAACGTTAAGCTTGCCTATTTTTCCGAAAATATGATACAATATAAGTATGGCAAATACCTCAAGAAGCGCAAAAACTGATATCATCACTTGGGAAGCGGAAGAATATATAGTTCGTGACAAGACGAGCTGGTGGTATGTGGGCTTAGCGGTAGTGACTTTAATTTTGGCTGGAATTTCAGTTTGGTTACAGTGGTGGAGCTTTTTGCTGGTAGTGGTTCTGAGCGTGGTAGCACTGCTGATTTACGTAATGCGTCCGCCACGTATATTGCGTTATTCCCTAAGCAATAAGGGTGTCAGTGAGGGTGATAGGTTATACGAATATACTGATTTTAAATCATTTGGTATTTTGCACGAAGGTGGTCATTTTGCGATTGCTTTGACGCCAGTGAAGAGATTCTCACCGCGTTTGATGGTGTACTTTCCAGAAGCGCAGGGTGAAGAAATCGTAGATGCATTCGGTGAACGTTTGCCGATGGAGGAAGTAAAATTAGATGTCTTAGATAAACTAATAAAATTCTTGCGTATTTGAATTTTGTGTTATAATAAGATATATACGATAATAAGGTTAATAACAATTTAAGAAGGTGGGTAACAAATATGAACCAAAACCGCAATAAAGATAACGATTTGCAGCGTGCAATCGATGAGATCACCCAGAAAGGTGGCTCCAATGGTGCACCAAAAGCAGCTCCAGCTCCGATGGCTAGTGGCATGCCACAGCCAGCACCAAGTGCTATGAAGCTACCACAATCGCCAGCTCCACAGATGGGCATGCCGACTATGCCTCCAATGTCGACCTCAAGCTTTGGTCGTCCGATGAGCTACGGTGCAGATATTTCTAAGGTTAAGGAAGCTGCTCTTAAAGAGTTGTTCCCTATTATGGATCGTGTTGAAGTAGAACCAGAAAAACGCTTCTTGCTGTACCAGGAAATGCTTACAACTATGCGTGACAAGGCTGTGATTGCACCAGCTTACGAAGCTGCTCGTCAGATTCGTGATGATAAAGTGCGCGCAGATTCCCTGCTTTACCTCATCAACAGTATTGATGAAATGAGTTTGTAATAAACTTTTGATATAAATAGCAAAGGCCTCTCCATATGGGAGAGGCCTTTGCTGAGTATCTGAGCACTTTCCGAAAGTTCTTGGATTATTGAGAACTTAGTTGGGCTGCGATTTAAAACTTGGCAAGAGCGTTTTTGACCTTTTCAATATCAGCTTCGGTAGTAGCGTAGCTGAGCGAAAAGCGTAAAAGTGGTGGGTATTTGCAAACCTTGTCTAGATAATAATGTGCGCAAAAATATCCTGCACGAGCCATAATGCCCTCTTGCCCCAGAGCGCCGCCGATGAGATGCGAATCTACACCTTCAATATAAAATGACATCGTCGGATTTGCTTGTGAGCCGATCATATGAATCTTATTTTTACTTCTCAAGAATCGATCAAGCTCTGTAGCGTAATTATATAAAGTCACCTTATCGGATTTGGAGCGTCGTTCAAGCCAATCGATAGCCGCGCCTAGAGAGATAATTTCCGCCCAAGCTTGCAAGCCTGGCTCAAAAATGGTGTGGGTGTGGTCTTTATTCTCTGCGGAAAGCAAATAACCATTTTCAAAAACATCATCGACCATGCCGCCACCCAGAAAAGTCAGCTGGAGCTTTGGTAGTAAGTCGCGACGTACTACAATAACACCTAATGAGGCAGCATACATTTTGTGTGCAGAAAAACAGATTGCGTCGGCTTCGGTTTTTTCTAACATTTCATGATGGTGTGCCATGGCTTGAGCAGCATCAATAATGATGATCCCGCCATCCTTGTGAACCTTTTTGACGACTTCTTTAAGATTCGTGAGTTGCAAACCATTGAAATTTGCTGCGCAATTTACCACGACTACGGCTTTATGGAAATTCTCATCAAGGGGTAGGCTACCATCCTCATTTCTTTTCAGTACTACACGTGAAACTCCTAAACGCTTACTCGTTGCCATAGTTGAAAGAAAAGGTGAGTTGTGTTCAATGTCAGAAGTAACAAGCTTCTTGATCTGTTCGGGATTGATTTCGTTTAATAATAGATTAATACCGTAAGTGGTGTTCAGAGTAAAAGAAGTAAAATAGTCTTTACTCTTGAGTTTGAGAAATTTGAGGACCTTTTTACGTGTCGCAGCGACTAGCTCGTCGGTTTTGATACCCCAAGGATACTTTACGCGTTCACCACACGAATTATGCTCAAAATAGTATTTTTGCATAGCTTCAACCACTGGCTTTGGTCGCAAGCTCTGACATGCCGCATCAAGATAAACTGTTTTCTGATCCAAATAGTCAAAATCATTCATATACTTATTATAGTACAAAAGTACCAAGCTGTTTTCAAGAATCAACTCTTTGGTAATTTTTCGCTTCCCTTATGCCGGGCTCGTCAACAGTAGCTCACTGTACAGTGTCGGCTCCGATGGCTACTATTGGTTACGTACTGCCGGCTCTACCGACTACGCGTACTACTTGAGCTTCAATAGCTCCTATGTCGTTCCAGCCAACAACTACGACCGTTACTTCGGCTTCTCCATACGCTGCGTCGCTACTACCTAAATAGTATATGGG
>RYWJ01000032.1 GCA_003979185.1 Candidatus Saccharimonadota bacterium
AGCCTTTGCGATTGTGAACTTTGTGCTTAAGAGCGTATTTAGTGCGGAGTAGATAGGAGTTAGATTATGAAGCGCATTTTAATGGCTGTAGCATTAATGGTGGCTGGGGTTTTCACAACTTTGGTTGGTAGCGAAGCGGCGTTTGCTGGCGGCACCTGTCCAGATGGTAAGACTACTTACGTCAATAGTGTAGCTGAGTGCGGTATTAATGCTGCTGGCGACGATGTAAATAAAAATCCTGATGGTCTTATGGGTGTTGTAAAGACGATAATTAACGTAGTTTTAAGCGTAGTTGGTATTATCGCGGTCGTAATGATTATTCTTGGCGGTATTACTTTTATGACTTCTCAAGGTGACAGTGCTAAAGTCGCTAAGGGTAAGAACACTTTGATTTATGGTGTCGTAGGTCTTATCGTAGCCTTACTAGCCTTTGCGATTGTGAACTTTGTACTTAAGAGCGTATTCAATGGTACTGGTGCTGGTGATACGCAACAGGTAGAAGGTGATGTCTAAAATACTTAATGCTTAGTTAATGCTTAGGAAAAGAGCCTCCAGTGGAGGCTCTTTTTATCCTCAGAATGACCTCGGAATATTCGAGGGGCTATCTATATTAGTATTGCTAAAACCAATAATCACTCCTAAAGGAGCGATTATTGGCTGTGTGAGCTAGACTGATAACAACTAATCTACTGAATTGGAATACGAGTAGTATTGTTGAGTTTCTCTTTTTCAAAGGTGATTGTTAGAACACCGTCTTTTAAATCTGCACGTACTGAGTCTTCATCTTCTTTAACTTGCACAGGAAGTGCGATCGTGCGAGAGAACTCACCCCAATAGCACTCTTGAATGTGCCAAGCGGTTGTATTCTCATCTTCCCCACCGCTCAAAACGCCAGAAATCGTTAAAATATTGTCAGAGATAGTCACATTTAAGTCGGATTTAGAAATTCCGGCCGTGCGTGCTTTTACTACTAACTTGTCGGCAGTTTCGTAGACATCTACTGCGAGTTGTCCAGGAAAATCGTCCGTATCATCCCACCCATCACTTACCCCCGGTTCTGATGGTTCTTCAACGCTCAATGCAGCTTTTGGACTTGGTTCGGCGGCTGGAGTCAGCTCCGGTTCCGTAGTGAAAAAATCTGCTAATTCGTCTTCCATCAGCATGTCGGCATCATTATTACGTGCCATGCTCGAATTACCTCCGTTATATTGTTATGCTTTATTATAATGGCAAGCTATAGTAAAATCAAGAGTAATCATGGGTTTCGTTGTAAAAAACACAACAAAATGTGGGCTACTAGACCTACTTTGCCCGCACTCTTGTAGGGGTTGTGGGCAATTGGGAGCGGTCTTATGTGAGTGTTGTAAAAAATACATGTTTGAGCACAAAAGTTATATTTGCCCTATCTGTAAACGAGAATTTGCACAATTTCTGGAAAATGTCGCAGGCATGGACAAAATGGGTGCGGAAAAATATTGTTCAGGCTGTGCAAGTAATTTTATCAAAGTATGGAATTTTGATTGGCGTGAAGGTGTAGTGAAGAAGTTGGTCGAGGAGTATAAATATGGTAGCGTACGAGCGATAGCAGGAGTTCTAGCGGAAATGTATGATGTGGCGATTCCGCAGGAATTTGGTCGGCATGGCGAAGTGACTATTGTTCCCTTGCCTACTATCGGGAAACATATACGAGAGCGCGGTATGGACCATACTCTGATTTTGGCCAACCTATTAGCAAAAAGGCGTGGTTGGCGGTGTCAGAAATTACTAGCACGCTCTGCTGATACTGTGCAAGTGGGTGCGAAAATCGACGAACGCCAGCAACAAGCCAAGAAGGCCTATATGCTTAATGGTAAGTTTGACTCGGAGCGACGATATTTACTATTGGATGACGTTTGGACTACGGGGGCATCAATGATAGCCGCAGCGGATATTTTTACACAAGCTGGTGCTAAGAAACTATATGGAGTAGTCCTAGCAGTGAGCCGACCAAAAGACATGACTGAAGATGCGTCTAAAAGCATCACTGAAGATATGTAGAAAGATATCAATATAAAGATCCGCCGGCAATATAATAAGAAAAATCGCCCCGTTAGGAGCGATTTTATGGTCTTAGGGATGAATTAACCTAGCAGAGAGGTTAGAATGAAAGAAGTCTCTGACGGCGTAGTGACACTCTTTAGGGCTTGAAGTACAAAATTAATAATCGCAAAGGATAGCACCGCAATAATAAGACCGATGATAGCATAAAGAATTGTGTTCTTGGCGTCAGTGATCTTCTTACTATCACCACCAGAGGTGATATAGCGTAGACCACCCCAGATTAGCATCACGACTGACAAAAAGCCGACAATTGCCAAAGCTAAATTACTGAATTGCTGAAAAACACCGTTGCCATTCTCGCCGATAAGCTCCGCTGGCATACCTTCAGCTCGTGCAGCCTCTGCACCTTCTTGGACGGTAAGCGCCATAACTTTGCCGGCACTTAAGGTCAAGATAGCACTAATACCGATAATCACTTGTAAAACGATTTTGGTGAATTTTTTCATTGAAATATCTCGCAGTTATATAATAATGAAAGACCAAATGGTCATCTATACGTATTATATCACAACTCGCATTTTTATTGTATAACTTTGTAAGGATAGAGATGACAATTTTAGTTTTAACTTTTTGTGCTACCTTGCCAAAGAATCGTACAAAAAATATTCTTCTCAAGAAAGTTGCGGGTTTACTGCAACAAAAAGGAACAATCCTGTAGAATAGTAGTTGAAGACAAACTA
>RYWJ01000015.1 GCA_003979185.1 Candidatus Saccharimonadota bacterium
TAGTTTGTCTTCAACTACTATTCTACAGGATTGTTCCTTTTTGTTGCAGTAAACCAGACTTCGGTCTGGGCTTTTCCACTCGTACAACTTATGCTATGATAGATAAGTATGAAGGTATGGAAGTTCGATCAAAAAATCTCTCAGTACTGGCTCATGATTTGGGCGGCTATCTATATTTTGATCGTATTTATCGGTATTGCTTTTCCAAGCAGTGATACTCTTACGATTATCAAGCTACTGAGTGTCTTACTCTGTTCATTTTATAGTATCGTCGCTTTTCGCAAGGACCATCTTCTGCACCTTGCCATGATCATCACTTTTGTAGCGGATTGTCTCTTAGCAGGTGACAATATTTCCATGATTGGCTTGATGGTCTTTTTTATGGCGCAATGCGTGCACCTCTATCGACTTTTGGATCCAATCAAGCGCAAATTCGCACCCTATCTACTAATTACTGGATACTTGATTGTGGCCGTAGATTTATTATTAAATATCATCCCGCCTATTTATGTGATTTGCACCTTTTATGCTATCACCCTATTACTCAATCTGCTTATATCACGCCAGCGATACAAGTTACATCCTCAGAGTCTCTATGCTTTCTGCGGATTTTGGGGTTTTATCCTGTTTGCTTGTTGTGACCTCTGTACTGACATCTCTTATTTTTCCTTGATCGAGCTTTTTCCAGCCTTTTTATATATGCCTGCTAACGTGATCGCTTGGGTCTTTTACTATCCATCACAGGTTTTACTTTCACATAGCACTACTGTCCAACGAAACAATGTCAGCAAATAAAAGATTACGCCCTCTGATAGACCAGTTTTTTAATTTTTCATAAAAAATGTGCTACAATAGGGGAAAGGAAGGTAAAAGTTAATGGAGGTATATGGAAGGTAAAAAATCACACTCACCTAGCAGTGGTCAACGCGCAATTCTGGTTTTCGGTGCTCCTTGTAGCGGTAAAACAACTTTTAGCAAGCAGTTTGCTGCACAGTTTAATGCAACGTTTTATGATCTAGATACATTACAGCAAGAGCATAACCTTTCTCGACAGTTTATCCTATTATTGATCTCCGAGATCGCAAAGACTGGTGCTACTCTCGTTATTGAGGGAGGCAATGATACTGAGAAGGATCGCCGTGAACTGGTAGAGATCTTACGTGGTGCGGGTTATATCACGACTTTGATTTGGATTCAGACCGATGTTAGCACGATCCGCATGCGTCTGAAAAACAAGCTTAAATCAGTAGAAAAGGCCAAGCAAGTTTACGAGAGCCGTGTCAAGGTCTTGGAGGCACCGTCTGATGCAGAGACACCAATCGTTCTCTCTGGTAAGCATACATACCACACCCAGCTTAAACAGGTCTTAACTCAGCTCTAAAATGACGATCATCAATGACCCCGAGTTTGGGGAAGTGATTGTTCGCAAAAACCCACTCTCAAGAAACGTACGCTTTTCAGTGTCGCCGTCAGGTCGGCTGCAGATGTCAGTACCAAAACACACTAGCGATTTTTTAGTGAAGCGTTTCTTGAAGATCAATCGAGAACTCGTCAAGGCAAAAATCCCCCTCAGTAATCCAGAAACTCAACGCGCCCGTGACGCTAAGAAAAAAATCTTGATGAAAAAAGCCAAGGAATACTTGCCTTACCGCCTGGAATATTATGCAAAACTTTACGGTTATAGCTATTATAAATGCCGGCTTTCTCATGCCGCCACAAGATGGGGAAGCTGTTCCAGCAACCGCACCATCTCACTGAATATCGGGCTTATGCAGGTTCCCGAAAAGCTCCGCGATTATGTTATTATCCATGAACTCGCCCACCTCAATCACCTTGATCATTCTAGTGCTTTTTGGGCGGAGGTTGCCGAGCATGATCCGCGCTACAAGGAACACCGGCGTAAACTAAAAGATTTTTCACCAGGGGTGTAACTCGGAAAGATTACACAGGACCATCAAGCCCTCTAAGGGCGCAGCTCAGAAAAACCGAATAGGACCCTCGGGTAATCCAATTTCTAGGCTAAATAGAACCTCTGAATAATCCGAGCATTTTCTAGGTTGAGTACACTCCTTGAATAATCCAAAAACTTTCTTAGATAGAAAAAGTCGCCCCCGAAGAGGCGACGTGCGAAAGGATGTAAGATGATGCAAGAGGACATGCTTGGGGAATCAAGAGCAAAACGCTGGTGAACCTTAAATTGAATCGTCATCAGCGAACATGCCATGCTCCTCCTGAACAATGCGCTCGTAGATATTCCAAGCCACCGCATGTACAACCGTGATTGCACCGATAACCTGCAGACAAACCGCAGCCGCCCGGCACAAAACCATCACCATCGCCCCGAGGAAATTCAAAGCATTTTTCATAACCCCACTCCTTTCTCCAAAAGATCATATAGCGCCAGCCCTAGCCATCTCTCAGGAATCGTAAAAACTACGAAAACCAGAAATAACTCTAGACTAGCCTCTACGCCATCATTATAGCATGCATCATCCAAAAAGTCAACAACATTAAACTACGCATAACCGACCCCTTGAGAGGTCCTCATACACCAGTAGTGTCACAATATTTATTACAAAATACTTGACAAAATCATATATCTGTGCTACAATGGAAAGATATGGGGGGTGTTACTTTTATGTACGTACATTAAAAAAATCGAAGTTGTTCCCATTATACCGACAAATCAACGACACGAGAAGGAGTATAAAAACATGGCCAAAATGCAGAAGAGGCAGTCTAATTATCAGAAAAGCACCGTTCTCGCAATCGCGAGTTTCGTGGTCGTAGCCCTGGCGCTGGTTGCGCTCGTTATCTACAATGGTACCCGTCATAGTGCAGCTAGTTTCCTTGCGCAATACAGCAACGCTGACCATGGCAGTACTATTGAGGAGTTCGCTCTGCAAACTAGGGGCGAAGCATACGAATTCACCGCTCTCTTCAACCTTGAAGGCGTAAAGCTCCTTGAGTATAGCTTCAATAACCCAGAAATGAGTGGACTGCCGCCCGAAGTTAGTCATTACCTATATAATGTATATAAGAAAAATGACTTAGTCATCGTTCATAATCACCCTGGGATAGATCATACTTTCTCGGACGTAGACATGTTGCTCACGCACAGCGACAGTCCATTCGCCATGCAGCTAGTCTTCGGAGACTCCCACGCCTATATCTTAAGACCGGGAGACAAAGGCTGGCCAACTTACGGCGATACCCAGAATTATCTCGCCAACATCTATCTGCGTTTTGCGAGCGGTGACGGCGAGGTTGCCAATCAAATCAAAACCGATGCTCTTAGCTCCAATCTTTACACCACTGACGAATTTGCACGCTCCTACGCAGCAAATTTCGACCTCCGCTATAACATAGTCGATCTCAACAACTTCAACTTTGCCGATTGGGTTCCCTGAGGGGACCCTTTTTGCTTCGTGCATCTTCTTCACCGCTCGTAAATCCCGAAAATTCCCCTTGTAATCATCAGAAATCTGTGATACAATAGCACGGTATAGTATATTAAACGACATATTCGTTACTAGACGACAGAGAAAGC
Source organism: Candidatus Saccharimonadota bacterium (assembly GCA_003979185.1). Classification (GTDB taxonomy): domain Bacteria; phylum Patescibacteriota; class Saccharimonadia; order Saccharimonadales; family Saccharimonadaceae; genus Nanosyncoccus. The sequence continues at coordinate 3,551 of RYWJ01000015.1, forward strand.
CTCACGCCTCGCACGTCAGTTTCATCTTTGAGAGAGTGACTGATGAACGTTGACAAGAGGGACTCCTCATTAGTCTAGCTTTCGTTATGTTATAAGGGAAAGGAATAGGATGCAAGTCATCATCGGCACCAAAATTGGTATGACCCAGATTATCGGCGACGACGGCGTTGTCACTCCAGTGACAATTTTGCAAGCCGACCCCTCCACAGTGACTCAGATCAAGACTGTCGAAACCGACGGTTACAACGCTGTGCAGTTGGGGTATGGTCAGGGTAAGAATCTGAGCAAGTCGGTTTCTGGCCACACAAAAGCGGCTGGAGTCACTCCAAAAGTCATGAAAGAGTTCCGCACAGAAGATGCTCCAGAGCTCAAAGTCGGCGACAAACTAAGCGTCGAAAACTTTAAACTTGGAGATAAGGTTTGCGTAACCGGTATCTCTAAAGGTAAAGGCTTCGCCGGTACAGTCAAACGCTGGAATTTCAATGAATCACGCAACACCCACGGTTTCAAGGGAAACATTCGTCGCGTTGGTTCTATCGGTTCAATGTATCCACAAAAAGTTTTCAAAGGTAAAAGAATGCCGGGCCGCATGGGTCACGACCAAGTTACCGTGAAAAACTTAGTGGTTTCTTTTATTGATACCGAGAATAATCTAATCGGTCTTAAAGGCGCCGTTCCTGGCCCGAAAAAAGGCATCGTGACAGTCGTTGCGGTGGAGGGAAAGGAGTAATATGGCAGCTACATTGAACAAAGACATTTTTGAAGTAAATGTTGATAATCATGAACTTCTCAAGACCGCTTATGATGCTTATTTAGCCAACTCACGCAGCTCTCACGCTAAGACTTTGAAGCGTGGCGAAGTTCGCGGTGGTGGTAAAAAGCCATGGAAACAAAAGGGTACCGGTCGTGCACGTTTTGGTTCTACCCGCAACCCAATCTGGCGCCATGGTGGCGTAGCTGGTGGTCGCACTGGTGAAGAGAATTTCACCAAGAAACTCAGCAAGAATGCTAAGAAAGTTGCTGTACGTCAAGCTCTTAGCTTGAAGAATGGTGAGAAAGCCGTCTTGATCGAGAGCATCAACACCACTGGTAAGACTCGCGAAATCGCTCAGAAATTGAATGATCTGAAGTTGAATGACAAGATGGTCTTAATGGTAGTTGATGAGAAAGCTCCAGAAGTTTTGCGCGCAACTAACAATTTACCAAATGTTAAGCTAGTCCGCGCTACCTATTTGAACGTTTTTGATATCTTGAATGCAGACGCCGTTATCTTTAGCGAAACTGCGCTCAAGTCTACCGAAAACTGGCTACTTGATAAGGAGGAGGCATAATGAGAACTGTACAATACATCCCACGTGCTACCGAGAAAGCTTATGTAGCTCAGACTAAAAATGTTTATATCTTCTTTGTACCACAAGCTGCCTCTAAGCAAGAAATTGCCAAGAAAATCAGCGAAGAATTCAAAGTTACCGTCATCGACGTACGCACTGCTACCCGCAAAGGCAAGCAGACTCGCTACTCCAAGGGCAAGCACGCTTATCCTGGTATTACTTATCGTCGTGATCACAAAGTTGCCTACATCACTTTGAAAGATGGCGACAAGATTCCGGTATTTGAGGAAGTCAAAGAAGAAGTAAAAGAAGATAAGAAAGCCGACAAAAAGGCTATCAAAGAAGAAAAAGCGGAAAAGAAAGCTGCAAAAAAGGCAGCTAAAGAAGAGAAGGAGACTAAGTAATGAGTATTAAAGCTTATCGTCCAACTACTCCAGCTCAACGCCAAAAGACTACTCAGGATTTTGACCAAATCACTACCCGCAAGCCAATGAAATCTTTGCTCGCTAGCAAAAAGCAAATGGCTGGTAAAAACAACGCTGGTCGTATTACCGTACGTCATCGTGGCGGTGGCGTCAAACGTCATTATCGTGTTTTGACCTATAGCCTACCAAAGGGTAGCGAGTTTACCGTTATGGAAATCGAATACGATCCTAACCGTAGTGCCCGCATTGCTCGCGTTAAAGATCAAAATGATACCTATTATTATGTTCTTGCTGATGCAAACATGAAAAAAGGTATGACTTTTGCAAGTGGTGATGAAGCTGCCGTAGAAACCTCGAACCGTATGCCAATTGAAAATATCCCAGTCGGTACTTTCATCTATGCTATCGAGCTTACTCCAGGTCGTGGCGCACAAATGGTTCGCGCTGCTGGTACTGGCGCTCAGCTCATGGCAAAAGAAAATGGCTATGCCACTCTAAAGATGCCATCTGGTGAAATGCGTAAAGTTCTCACGGCTTGTGAGGCTAGCATTGGTACCGTCGGCAACGAGCAGCACCAGAACATCAAGATTGGTTCAGCTGGTCGTCGTCGTCGCAAGGGTATCCGCCCAACCGTCCGTGGTGTCGTTATGAACGCTACAGACCACCCACACGGTGGTGGTGACGGTGGTCGTCACGGTACTGGTAAAGCTCCTCGTACACCATGGGGTCAGTTGACATTAGGATATCGTACACGTCATAATAAGAAAACTAATAAAATGATCGTGCGCAGTCGCCACGAAGGAAAGAGGAAATAATGTCTCGGAGTCTGAAAAAAGGTCCATTCGTAGACCACAAGCTCGCGAAGAAAGTTGCTGCCCTCTCTGCCGAGGACCGCACCGTGATCAAGACTTGGGCGCGCCAGTCCACTATCTCACCAGATATGGTTGGTCGAACTATTGCCGTACACAACGGTAGAGTTCACGTACCAGTTTTCGTGAGCGAGAATATGGTTGGTCACAAACTTGGTGAGTTTTCGCCAACTCGTAAATTTAAGCGCCACGGTGGTAAAAAAGCCGCCGAAGCAGCTGCGGCGAAAGGAGCTAACTAATGTCTACTCATTTTGCACGCGCTGTTGAAAAAGGCATTGATAGCCAACCACGCAAAGTTAGCATCGTAGCCAGCTTAGTACGTGATCGCTATGTAGCCGACGCTGTCGTAATCCTTGAAAACACTCCGCGTCGTGCTGCTCGTGCCGTCCGCAAAGCCATTGAGTCAGCAACCGCTAATTTACTCAATAACTCTAACGTCAGTATTGACCCTAAGTCAGTTCGTATTGCTCGTATTTCTGTTACCGCAGGTACCCGTATGCGTCGTTATGTTCCAGCTTCTCGTGGTCGTGCTTTGCCATTTGAAAAGATTTCAAGCAACATCTTCGTAGAAGTTGCTGGTGAAGAGAAAGTTAAAAAATCAGCTGCTGCTTCCAATACAGCGTCTAAAGACCTTGCAGAAAAAGCTGATGGAAAGGAGAATAAGTAATGGGTCAAAAAGTCAATCCAGTTTCTTATCGTCTCCAAATCAGCAAGGATTGGGCTTCTAAGTGGTTTACCCGCAAAGCTGACTTCCGCAACTGGTTGGTAGAAGACACTAAGATTCGTGATTTGATTGAGAAGCGTTTTAGCAACCGCCCAACAATTGCTCGTATCGGCATTGAGCGTAGCGCAAACCTTACTACAATCACCATCCTGACCGCCAAAGCTGGTGCTGTAATCGGCAAGCAAGGCGCAGGTATCAACGAATTGAAAAAAGAATTGGAAAAGATCGTTAAAGGTCCAATCCGCATCAATGTTGAAGAGGTAAAGAAGCCAGAGCTTTCCGCAAAACTAGTTGCTGAAAACATTGGTTTTCAGCTCGGTAAGCGTATGAATTTCCGTCGTGCAGTCAAAATGGCTTGCCAATCAACCATGAATGCTGGAGCCAAAGGTATCCGCGTTGAGGTTTCTGGTCGTCTTAATGGCGCCGAGATGTCTCGTCGTGAGAAGTTCATCGAGGGTTCAGTTCCTCTGCATACCCTCCGTGCTGATGTAGATTTCTACGTCTGTCACGCTCCAACTATTGCTGGTATCGTTGGTGTTAAAGTTTGGATTTATAAGGGGGAGAAATAAATTATGGCAATTCTAGTACCAAGGCGTGAAGCGCACCGCAAAGTTCGCAAAGGCAAGAACCGTGGCACTGCTTCTCGTTGTAATTATGTAGCATTTGGTGACTGGGGTCTAATGTCACTCGACAATGAGCGTGTAACTAGCCGCCAGATTGAGGCAGCTCGTCAGGCAATCACGCGTTACGTCAAGCGTGGCGGTAAGATCTGGATTCGCATCTTCCCGCACACACCAGTAACCAAAAAACCACTTGATGTGAAAATGGGTAGCGGTAAAGGCGAACCTCAGTACTATGTAGCAAAAGTTAAGGCTGGAACAGTCATGTTCGAGATTAGCGACGTTACCGAGGAACAGGCAAAAGAAGCTTTCCGCTTGGCTGGTCACAAATTACCAGTTCGTACAAAGATTATTAAGAAAGAGGAGTTTTAAGATGGCAGGAGAATTGCAAGGAATTGTGAGCTCAAGCAAACGCGATAAAACTATCACTGTTTCAATCGCTAGTCGTGAAACTCACCCACTTTATCGCAAGCAGTACACGAAAACTCGTAAGTACACTGCTCACGATGAGAATAACGAAGCCAATGTTGGCGACAAAGTTGAAATTGTTGCTTGCAGGCCAATTTCCAAGACCAAATCCTACAAGTTAGTAAAGGTTCTTGAGAAATCACATGAAGCAGTTGAGCTAAAAGAAGAAGTTCTAGGCGATACTGCTGAGGGGGAGGAGAAATAAGATGATTCAACAGGAAACTAGATTAAAAGTTGCTGACAACAGTGGCGCCAAAGAACTTGGTGTAATCAGGGTCCTTGGTGGCACACGCGCACGCTATGCACGTGTTGGTGATATTGTTACCTGTAGCGTCAAAGACGCTAGCCCAACAGGTAACGTCAAGAAAAAGGCCGTTGTAAAAGCCGTGATCGTTCGCACCAAACAACAAATTCGTCGTCCAGATGGTTCTACTATCCGTTTCGATGATAATGCTGCCGTACTGGTCAACGATGATAAAACCCCAAAGGGTACTCGCGTTTTCGGACCAGTGCCACGCGAACTACGCGAACTTGGATTTAATAAGATTATCAGCTTAGCTCCGGAGGTACTATAATATGGCAAAATGTCTAAAAGTAGGTGACCGCGTCAAGGTTATTGCTGGTGATCACAAAGGCGAAGTAGCTTCGATCGTCAAGGTTGACAAACAAGCTGGTAAAGCTTTCCTTAAAGACATCGAGGTTCGGGAACGCCATGTCCGTGCGACACAATATAATCCTAAAGGTGGCAAGAAAACTGTCCATATCGGAATTGATTTCTCCAACCTTAAAAAGGAGGATAAGTAATGGCTAAGCAAAATACTATGCCACGTTTGAAGGCATTATACAATGAAACAATCGCCAACAACCTCAAAAATGAGCTAAAGCTTGAGAACATTCATCAGGTGCCAAAACTTGAGAAAATCGTAATCTCTAGTGGTGTTGGCAAGAAGCGTGAAGACAAGAAGTTTACCGAGACCGTCGAACTTACCTTACGTAAAATCACTGGTCAGGAACCGACCTCTCGTCTTGCTAAGAAGTCCATTGCTACTTTCAAGATTCGTAAAGGTATGGGTGCACCGGTTGGCTATTTAGTCACACTTCGCAATGACAAAATGTATGAGTTTGCAGATCGTTTGATCAATATCGCTTTGCCACACGTTCGTGATTTTCATGGCGTTCCACGTGGTTCATTCGATAAGCAGGGCAACTACAACTTAGGTTTGAAAGAGCAGACCGTTTTCCCAGAGATCACTTTCGAAGATTCATCAGTTTTGCATGGTCTAGAAATCACATTTATCATTAAAAATGGTTCAAAAGAAGGGAGCACCAAATTGTTAGAAGCATTTGGCATGCCGTTTGAGAAGGAGGGTAAATAATATGGCTAAGAAATCAGCCGTCCTCCGTGACGAAAAACGACGCAAAATGTACGAAAAATATAAGGCTAAACGTGCCGAGTTAAAAGCCGCTGGCGACCTTGAAGGTTTGCAAAAGTTGCCTCGCAATGCTAGCCCAACCCGCTTGAAGAACCGTGATATGCTAGATGGTCGTCCACGTGGTTATATGCGTTACTTTGGTCTAAGTCGCATTAACTTCCGTGAAAAAGCTTCTAAGGGTGAAATCCCAGGCGTTACTAAGAGTAGCTGGTAGGAAAGGAGAGAAATATGTCATTACAATCAACTGACCAAATCGCCGACCTCATTACTCGTATTCGTAATGCTATCATGGTAGGCAAGACCGAGATTCGTGTCCCGACCAGCAAGCTCAAAGTTGCTGTCGCAGAGGCACTCAAAGACGCACACTACATTGACAGCTGTGATGTCGAAGAAGGTGCACCACGCGGAACTCTACACATTGTGATCAATTCAGAGAACGCTCCAGCCCGCATCACCGAGATCACCAAGATCTCTAAGCCTGGTCGTCGCGTTTATGCTAATGTCGAAGAGATCCCAACGGTTAAATCCGGTCGCGGTATCGTCTTGATTTCCACCTCAAAGGGAATTATGACTGGTAAAGAAGCCAAGAAACAACACCTGGGTGGCGAAATTCTAGTCAAAGTTTACTAAAAACTTGCACCTAGCAGAAAATACTCTCGCAAACGGGAGTATTTTTTGTGCCATGAGAAAAGGGCCGCCTTTGCAGGCGACCCTCGTGCTGAGGACAGAAAAATACTACTGGGCATTGGCCAAAAATCCCAGCTCCACCAAGCGGGCTTGGATAGCCTCCATACTCTTCTTGCCAATCCCCCTCGTATAGCGTAGAGTGAAGACCGGATCCTTGCCAGAGCAGCATCTTACCAGATCGTCAATCGTCTCCACACGCCCAGGATAACGCAATCCATCCCTAATCCGGACCGGAAGACCCAGATAGGCGAAATGCGTACGCTCGTCCATCGGCATGTCCTCTGGACGAATGACATAGTGATGCTGGTACAGATATTCTTTGATTTCGGTTGATGCTGAATCGTTCGCACCAACCAGCCAGTTATGGTAGTCTCGGATTAGGTCCGCCAGAGTCAACTCATCTGCCATACTGCTAAAGTACTCCTGCTGGATTCTGCGCCAGGCTCGGGATGACAGACCCAGATCTTTTACAAGCACCTTTTCGAGCTGGTCAAGATCAACGCCTTCCATTACTGCGCTGCGTACCTCAGGATAATCACCACCAGCCAAAATCTTTCTGGCCTTTAAGGCCTTTCTAGCATCAGACACTGCCCAACTAGCATATATAGTGTCCGTAGGCAACGAATAAAACATATCGTCTTCACAACCGCTAATACGCCATTCAGTGACCAAGTCTTCCTCTTGAATGCGCCGTACACGGTCTTCGAATGGCTCGTCACCCTGGATGAAGTCATAGCTGCTCAGTCGCTTCTCCGGTGTAACTTTTACATCGAAGACGACGCCGATAAATAGCTCCGCAAAGGGAATCGGGTCCGGTTCATCCGACGGCGGGACTTCTAGCCCGTACTGCATGAGTACTTTCCGGAAATACCACTTATCTCGATCAGTAATATTTTCGGGTTGCCAGCGATCATTGAAAAGACCATTCTGGAGCACACCCAGAGTGTAAACACTCTCTTTGACCAAGCTATCAGATTGCCTAGACTTCAATTCCTTGACATCAAGGACGCAAATCTCCCTTGTCAGCATAGGGTTGCCCTTTACGGCTTGCGGATCCGGGAAATGCCCAGCTATGTAGGCCGACCAAAACGGATGATGCAACAATTTCCAGCACTCACGCATATCCGACCAAAAATCGTCATAGCAGTACTGTTCCTGCTTATATACGACCTCCTCTAAAGCCTCGCGCTTCAAGTAATAACGTTCCCACTGCCATGTGTAAGGTCTACCATGGTCTAATGCAGTAAGTGCTACCTTTGCTTTGCGCGGATCATTCAACCACGGCACCTCATTAGGGCGCGGAAGATCGGGTGTTCCCAAATCGTCCGGCTCCTTGATCAGGGTCGGCTGGGCCGGAGTTACCGGCGGTTTTTTAGCCTGCTGGGTGTTAGAAGTCGCTCGCTGAGCCGTTTCGTGCGTGGTCTGGTGAACTTCAACACGACAGCTTGCCGTCTGCTGATTCACCACACCGAAGAGCCCTGCAATAAGTTCCGGAAAGAATCCCATTTTTCTGCCTCCTTTTAAATGTACTACCTAATATCTGAATTGATATTCGCCCCAACTCCTTGGGGCAGGGTCTATACTTCCATTATAGCACACTTTATTCAAAAAGTCAAGCATATTATCTATATTTGCATCTTCCAGTCAAGCTAAAACCGCCCCTTACAGGGCGGTTAGGAGATTTGTGTTTGGAGCTTAGAGTCATTATCCAAGATGTTGGATTTCAACCACGTCTACGAATTATTCGCGCTTTCACATGCAGTCGCAAATAACAGGCATAGAATATCATCAAGGTCGCGCTTGCCCCCATAATACAAGCCAATGCTGTTACGTTGCGGTGCCACACTAGCACCATCATCAAGACCATTGTTGCAAACCAAAGGTAAGTTAGCACCGTCATCAGCACCATGTAGCTATAGTCTGACCCAATTCGCCCAATAATATTCCAGGCAATCATTATGACCATGAGTATGAAAACTAGTAGCAGGGCTTTTCGTTTGTCCTCTACCACATGGATGATCCCGCCACCAACAAAGATAAAATCCGCAATCGGGTCCATTGATATCGGTAGCCGGTTAAACCAGTGATTCGGACGCTCGTTCGGCTTAAGTTGACGATAAAACCACCCATCCCAAACGTCACTTATAAAGGCTAGCGAATACATAATCGCAAGAACTGAGCTACGCCACGTTGTAATGGCCAGTCCAACGCCAGTCACAATCCGCAACCAACAAATCAAATTTGCGACCTCCTTACGCAAACCCTTGTGAAGCTTCAACCAAATCATCTCCCTTTTAAAAAACTAGGCAAACGCCCTTTGTTCTTCAATTATACCACACTTTCCCACAATAAAGTCAAATACATCATTCGTACACTCGTCAAATCATTCTTGATTCAACTGCAAAAGAAACCCCCAGCCGAAGCTGGGGTGGTATGTAGTTTTTGTTGATATCCTTCCCAGTGCCACGATTCATTATACTGATTACCCCTGTTTCCGTATTTTAGTTGCCAAAGTTAAAGATATATGCTACAATCGTTGCATAAGATCTAGGAAAATTTTAGAATCCTTAGATCAGAAATTTAACAGAAAGGGAAATGGACAAAATGAAGAAGTATCTTGCAGCATGTATCCTTTGCCTAGCAGCATTTGTATGCGGCTCCGGCACTGCCTTGGCCACCGACGCACAACCTGACGCTCAGCCCGTCTACGTCACCCCTCCCAGCGACACAACTCTGGACTCTACGCTATGTTACGGCGCGAGGGTCGTCATCCCCGAAGGCACGAAATATTATGCATCAGCCGACGGCGGCGGTAGTGGCGCTTACGGCGTCATCGGTAACCGCTATACTCCCATGGGTACCGACCTCTATGTAGGCGGTTTCGCAAGACTTGATGACTCCGGCCAATTGCTTGAATATCGCGCCTACAATCCACCTTATACGCCCGTCAAGGACTACTGGGCGAACAACATCGACGGTAGCGTCTTACATTGGGACAATATCCAAGTGGTAATTTTCCGCGATCCTGAGGGCGAAAAGCCTCTCGGATGGGTGCCAGCACGCTCAATCGCCGTTACTAACGGCATTCTGGGTGATGATAAGACTAACGCCGCTTTCAAAAATGGCGTGATCGTCACCGATGTAGACGATATTGACGGTCAGCTTGAGCCTGATTTGATCGACTCAAACCTACCCGACCCTGGCAATGCCATTGAGGATAATATTATCCTGGGTCAAAAGCGACCGGATACTGGTGACCTGACTACAGACGATCCATTTGTTTCGACCCGCGAGATCGCCTACGCGATCGAGGACTACGTCGAGGATGGCAAAAAGGTCGCCCTACTGATGGACGCTTCAAACTCAGTTACTGAATATGTAGCCGACATTGCGAGCTATGGCGCTTATATCGAGAAAGTCAACAAGGCCGATGAAATTATTGCTTTTGGCTGGAACTACCAAATCATCTCTGCAGAAGATTATCTGGATGTCGAGGTTGATAGGCGTGGCACTGACCTTTATACCCCGCTGGGCAACCTAAGTGATGTTTCATACTACGACCGCATCATCATTATCACCGACACTTATCATAATATTCTGGATGCCACCATCCCGGAGATTCCGGAGTTTGTGGGCAAAATCGTGGTCGTCTGTACAGGCCCCCTGAACTCCGTTGATACCGGCGTCATTACGGGCATCGAAGATGCTTTCCATACTACAGCCTATCTCTGTCGGCTCGACAATGAGCTTGACCGTATCCGAGCCCTAGGCACACTGAAGCGCTGAAGCACGCGCTCTAAACATCCTCAGTCATCCCTTTAGCACTTTTGAAGCCCCGCCCACTAGCGGGGCTTTTCTCTTTGCCCCCAGAAAGCCTTTGGGTTTTTATTAGATGCGGTTCTTCATTTAGTACTTCTACCTCTAAACTTCTTGCATTTCCCAGTAATTCGTGATAAAATTAAGGGAATATTAGTTTAAGAAAGGGAAATATGAGTCGTATCGGAAAACAACCCATCAATATTCCGGCGGGAGTGACAATCACGGTCGGCGACAAAGATATTACTGTCGCTGGGCCGAAAGGTTCACTCACAGTTCCGCTTCAGGAAAATGTCAACGTTGTAGTTGACGGTAGTATTTTGACCGTTACTCGCGTTGATGACGAGCCAAAATCCCGTGCTTGGCACGGTCTTCAGCGCGCATTGCTCAATAATGCTGTGCAAGGCGTCACCAAAGGTTTCGAGAAGAAACTCGAGATTAACGGTGTCGGTTTTAGGCTAAGTGGTAGCGGCAAGAGCATTGAAATGGCACTTGGTTTTTCTCACCCAGTCAAATATACCGCACCAGATGGTGTCGAATTGAAGACTGACAAAATGACCATCACCGTTTCTGGCATTGACAAACAAAAAGTTGGTCAAGTTGCTGCAGAAATCCGCGCGCTAAAGAAGCCTGAGCCTTACAAGGGTAAAGGTATTAAATATGTCGACGAAGTTATTATTCGCAAGGCAGGAAAGGCTGGTAAGAAATAATGAATAGTGTATTTCGTGCAAAACGCACTCGTGCAAAAATTCATGGTACCGCCGAGCGTCCTCGCTTAAGTGCACATATTAGCAATAAGCACATCACCGCACAGATTATCAATGATGATAACGGTACTACATTAGCTTACGCTACCACTGTTGGTAGCAAGATCACTGGTAGCAAAGCTGAGCTAGCTACTAAGATCGGCGAAGAGATCGCCAAAAAAGCGAAAAAGGCCAATATTAAAACCGTCGTATTCGACCGGGGCGCAAAATTATATGCTGGCAGAATGTCCGCCCTAGCGGAAGCTGCTCGCAAGGAAGGATTGGAGTTCTAATGGCAGATTCTGATAAGACTGCACAGGTCGTTAATAAATCTGGTACCCTCAAAATGAGCGACAAAGTTGCTTCGAATAGAGTTCAGAAAGATATTAACGGTCGCACAATGCCACGTCGTAACAATCGTCGCGATCGCAATCGTAATGCTGACAATACACCAAAAGAATTTGATACCGTCACTATCAATATTGATCGCGTATCAAGGACTGTAAAGGGTGGTCGTAGAATGCGTTTCAAGGCGCTTGTCGTGATGGGTAATCATAAAAATAAGGTCGGTATCGGCGTCGCTAAAGGTGGCGATGTCACCAGTGCTGTCCAAAAAGCCACTGCTAAGGCTAAAAAATCTATGATCGAGTTCAATATGGATGGCGAAACTATTTGTCACGAAGTAGAAACTCGTTCAACTGGCGCAGATATTTTGATGAAGCCAGCCGCTCCTGGTACTGGTATCATCGCTGGTGGTGTCGTCCGTAGCATCATTGGTCTAACTGGCATCAAGAACTTGATCTCCAAGTCTCTTGGTAGCACCAACAAGGTCAACATTGCTTATGCAGTAATTGATGGTTTGAAAGAGCAAACTCCACGCGATCAGTGGGTTGTCAACCAAGGCAAACAGACCGAAGCTAAGTCTGACAAAGTTGCCAAGAAGCCAGCTACAAAGAAATCCGCCACCAAAAAGGAGGATAAATAATGAAGTACAACGATTTGGAAGTTAATCGCAATACTCGTCCAACTCGTTTTGGTCGTGGTATTGCTGCCGGTAAGGGTAAGACCGCTGGTCGTGGTACTAAAGGTCAAAAAGCCCGTACTGGTCATCGCAAGATGCCCGCAGGGTTCATGGGTGGCCAACGTGCCATTATGCAAGCTATTCCAAAACTCAAAGGTTTCAAGAGCTTACATAACAAAGCAACTGTAGTTTATACTGATCGACTAAACGAGTTGTCTGGTAAAGTTGATAATTTCACACTTGCCGACAAGGGTTTGATCTCGAGTCCATACGTTAAAGTGAAAGTGATTTCTCGCGGAGAATTGACTGCAAACCTTAGCCTAGAAACGCAGTTTGCTAGCAAAACTGCCGTAGAAGCCATCAAAAAGGCTGGCGGTAGCTTCAAAAAGGTCGCCGTACCACAGCGTATTGTAACCAAGACCGAAGAGTAAACTCTTCAAAAGCAAAAATAGCTCTTCCGTAGAGCTATTTTTTGTGGTACAATGAACTGAGGAAGAATAGGGAATATGAATTTCAAGAATATATTTAAGTCACTGAAAAATAAAGATATGTTGAAGCGTGTCCTAATTGTATTTGGACTACTCATCGTTTATCGATTCTTAGCGCACATCCCAGTGCCATTGGGTGAACCAACTACGTTTCAGGAAGCCGTACAGACTTTGATCCAGAAGTCAGATTTTGGTAATTTTCTTAATCTTGTTTCTGGTGGTGGTCTGACAACATTCTCGATCTTGCTGGTTGGTATTTCGCCATACATTACGGCCTCCATCGTCGTGCAGCTCGTTACAAAAGCCATTCCGCGTCTAGAAGAACTCTCCCAAGATGGCGAAACTGGTCGTCGCAAGATCAACCAGTGGACTCGCGTGTTAGCTGTCCCTCTAGCGATCATCCAGTCCATTGCTTACATCTTTATTCTCTATCAGTCTGTTATCGCAGCTAATACTTCTTTGGCTTACACGCCAACTACCGCCGACTGGATGTTGTCAGTTACCGCTATGGTGGCAGGCTCAATGATCCTGATGTGGTTTGGCGAGCTCATTACAGAGCAGGGTATTGGTAATGGCGTATCTATCATTATCTTTGCTAGCATTATTTCACAGCTCCCATCGACTTTGGCCAGCCTCTGGTCAGCACTATTTGATACATCTGCTGGATCATTGTCATTGTTCGGCTGGTTTAATCTACCAGTGAATCCAGTTATCTTCTGGGTAGTGATTGGATTTGCGATTGCGCTACTGATAGTTATCTACTTCCTAGTTAAGCTCAACGAAGCTCAGCGTGTTATCACGGTGAATTATGCAAAGCGTGTACATGGCAACAGTGCTTACGGCGGCATTAAATCCATTCTGCCACTGAAGCTTATCGCTGCTGGTGTCGTCCCAGTTATCTTTGCAACCGCATTCTTATCCTTACCAGCATTGATTGGTCAAATCATTCAAACTATCAATCCTGATGGTACATTTGGTAATACTCTTATTACGCTCTTTACAGCACCATCAGCTTCTAACTTTAGTGCTTATTACCCAGATGGGATTACCGCGCAATGGTTCTTGTATCCAGCTCTGTATTTCATTCTCGTGGTCTTCTTCACTTATTTTTACACCAGCATTATCTTCAATACCAGCGAAATTGCTGATAATCTACAGAAGCAAGGTGGATTTATCGAGGGCGTACGTCCAGGCAAGCAAACTGCTGAATACTTAGGTAAGACTCTTAGTCGCCTAAATCTATTCGGCGCTCTAGCACTTGGTTTTATTGCAATGTTGCCGTTCTTAACTGATTACATTTTCATTATTCTCACTGGTACGCCGATCGGATTATCTATTTCTGGTACTGGTTTATTGATCGTGGTGACTGTCTCTTTGGAGAACTTGCGCCAGCTCAACTCACGAGCACTAATGGTAACATACGATGAATATAAGTAGTAAACAAACTAAATTAACTAAATTAAAGGGTGTGGAAAAGGTGAATACTAATAACAAATTCAACAATCCAGTCGATAAAACCAAAGCTACAAAGCCAGAGAAAGTCACAGAAGCCAAAATCAAGAAAATGAAGTTGCCTTTCTTTCGAAAGTTACACATTCGACCAACCTATCTCGTTCTTGGGCTTGTCGCTACTATGCTCACGGTCTTCTTTGCACGCGTAGCTTTCTGGGAGCATAACTATCTGTCCGCCAAAGAGGGTACTGAGCGAGACGTCGCCGTCATCGAAGTGAACGAGGGCAACTCTGAGGACGTTGATAACACCGAGCCAACCGAACAGCAGATTGTTGAATATATCGTTGCACCTGATAAACCACGCTACCTGACGATTCCATATTTGGGTATTCGCAACGCGCGTATTGTTGAGATCGGGCTAAAAGGTCAAGGACAAATGGCTACACCATACAATATCTACGACGTGGGTTGGTATACAGGCACTGGCTCGGTGCTCCCAGGCCAAAAAGGCGTATCGATTCTTAATGCACACGGTGGTGATCTAGGTAATGGTATCTTCAAAACCCTACCAAAGCTACCAGTTGGAGAAACCATCATCGTTGAGATGGGTGATGGTCGCAAGTTTACTTACAAAGTCACTGAAAGTGTCACTAAAGCTTTGGGTGAAGAGGCTGATCGTTACATGTCTACCGCTTTCACCCCACTTAATAGTACCGGCAATACTCTATCATTGATCACTTGTACTGGCGAATGGTGGGATCGACAACAAACCTATTCTCAAAGGTTATTCGTGCGAGCTATCATGCAATAAAAGTAAAAATAACATTAGAAAAACTATTTACTTTTAGAGATATTCGTGATAAAATGAAAGATGTAATTTATGGCTAGTCAAAAAGAAGCTACCAAGGCTAAAGCGTCAAGCAATAGCCAAAAGGAAGTAATTAAACTCACTGGCAAGGTTGTTGAGGCGTTGCCAAACACCCAATTCCGGGTGGAGCTTGAGAACGGTCATAATATCATTG
Source organism: Candidatus Saccharimonadota bacterium (assembly GCA_003979185.1). Classification (GTDB taxonomy): domain Bacteria; phylum Patescibacteriota; class Saccharimonadia; order Saccharimonadales; family Saccharimonadaceae; genus Nanosyncoccus. The sequence continues at coordinate 18,653 of RYWJ01000015.1, forward strand.
CACACATGAGCGGACGTATGCGTAAAAACTACATCCGCTTAGTGCCGGGAGACCGAGTTGAAGTTGAGTTAACCCCTTACGATCTAACTAAGGGCAGAATCAGCTTCCGCTTGCAATAGAATATTAAAACGTTGCAATTATGCAAATACTTTTGCCATAAGTCGTAACAAAAGTTTTTGTTTGCGTATTTAATATATTATATGCAAGATTGCAACACTTAACGGAAAGGGTTTTGACACTGTGAAAGTACGTGCTAGTGTTAAAAAAATCTCCCCTGATGATATTTTTGTGCGTCGCAAAGGCGTCCTACATGTCATCAATAAGAAAAAACCTAAGAATAAGCAAAGGCAGGGTTAAGCATGGCAAGAATTGCTAGTGTGACCATCCCAAACGAAAAGCAAATTTGGATTGCTTTGACATACGTTTATGGTATTGGTCAGACCACGAGTAAAGCCATCCTTGCGGAGGCTAAAATTGAGCCTACCACTCGGGTGAAAGATCTCACCGAGGCTGACATTCAAAAAATCAACGACCTCATCAGCAATAAGTATGCTGTAGAGGGCGATTTGAAACGCCTCGTAACAAATAATATCAAACGTCTTAAAGACATTAACTCCTACAAAGGTGTCCGCCATAAAGCTGGCTTGCCAGTTAATGGTCAGCGCACCCGTACGAATGCACGTACTCGTAAAGGTAAAGCAATTGCTGTAGGTGGCGCACAACCAAAAGCAGCAAGTAAGACTTAATTTTAGGAGTTAAAAATGGCAGAAGAAGAAAAGAAAATGGTGGAAACTGTAGCTCCTGAAGCTGCAAAGACCGCCAAAGTTAAAGGAAAGAAAGGCAAGCGCGTTGTTACTTCTGGTCAAGTTCACGTGCAAGCTACTTTCAATAATACTATTGTGACCGTCACTGATAAGAATGGTGGTGCCCTAGCTGCATCTTCAGCTGGCGCAAACGGTTTTCGTGGTAGCAAAAAAGGCACCGCTTATGCAGCCCAAGTTGCCGCGGAGAAAGCTCTTGAAACTGCAAAGCGTGAGCATGGTCTAAATAGCGTTGACGTCTATGTAAGCGGCATTGGTCTAGGTAGGGATAGTGCTATCCGTGCCGTTTCCACCGTTGGTATCAAGATTGATAGTATTACTGATGTTACCCCAATTGCGCACGGTGGCGTGCGTCCTAAGGGAGAGAGGAAACCGTAATGGCACGAGATATTTCTCCAATTGTTAAACAAAGTCGCCGTGAGGGATATGCGCTAGCACCAAAAGCACACAAAGTCATGGCTAAAAAGTCCGGAATTCCTGGCGAGCATGCTGATATGCGCATTCGTGGCGGAAGCTTGTATTTAACACAGCTTCGCGAAAAGCAGAAGGTCCGCCGACTTTATGGGTTGCTCGAAAAGCAATTTGCAAAATTAATGAAAGAAGCTGCTCGTGCAGATGGTCTAGCAGGTGAAAATCTCTTGCAATATCTTGAGCGTCGCGCCGATAACGCCGTTTATCGCGCTGGCTTTGCTACTACCCGTCGCCAAGCTCGTCAGCTGGTTTCTCATGGTCACTTCACTCTCAATGGTAAGCGCGTCGACATTCCATCTATCCGCTTACAACCAGGTGATGTGCTTGAGGTACGTCCAAAATCTCAGAAATCTGAGTATTTCAAAAATCTAGAGAATATTGTAAGCAGCGCATCCACTACTCCTCTTAGTTGGCTAAAATCCGATCCGAAGAAAATGAAGATTGAAATTACCGCATTGCCAAAGCGCGAAGAAGCTGAGGCTGGTATTAACGAACAGCTAATCGTTGAGTACTACTCACGTTAAGGAGAATAATAAATGACTACAAAAGTTATTCACGAAGCAAACTTAGCCGAAGTCAACCAATTGAGTGACAATAGTGCCGAGTTCGTGATTCGCCCACTTTTCTATGGCTATGGAAATACTATGGGCAATTCGCTCCGTCGAGTTCTGCTCTCAAGCATCAAGGGTGCTGCAATTACCTCTTTTAGTATTGAAGGTGCTTCTCACGAATATACCGCTATCGAGGGTGTTCGAGAAGACTTGATTGACATTATGCTCAATCTTAAGAATATTCGCTTCAAATCTCACTCAGACGAACCAGTCGAGATTAATTTTGAGATCAAAGGCAAAGAAGCTGGTGAAGAGGGTAAGGTTACTGCTGGTGCCATCAAGCTTCCAGCTGATGTAGAAGTTGGTAATCCTGAGCAGGTTATCTGCCACATTGATGATCCAGACTTCACTTTGAAGATGCGCATGGTTGTCGAGACTGGTCGTGGTTATCTTTCCATCGAGAAGTCTAGCGACGATCGCATTCATAGTGATATGATCGCCCTAGATGCAGTATTTACACCAGTACTCAGAGTACGCTACAAGGTTGAAAATACTCGCGTCGGTCAAGATATGAACTATCAGCAGCTCACTTTGACAGTGGATACCGATGGTACTATTACGCCAAAAGAAGCTTTCGAGGAAGCTGCAGCGATTCTTATCAATCAGTATACTGCTCTAGCTGGTAGCACCACAGTTGAAACTGCTCCAGCTCCAGGCGTCGAAGCCGAATCTGATGATTCTGGTCTAGCACTACCGATCGAGGAGCTTGGTCTTTCTGCAAGGACTACCAACGCACTCATTAATAATGATATCAAAACCGTCCATGACTTAGTATCACTCTCTGAAGTTGATCTTAAAGATCTTAAAGGCTTCGGTAGCAAAGCATTGGACGAAGTTAAAGCAAAGTTAACGGAGTTACTCTAATGCACCGTCATGGATATAAAGGTCGCAAATTTGGTCGCGAAACCGACCAGCGACGTGCGCTAGAACGTGGGCTAATTCGCGCATTAATAGAAAATCTGTCGATTACGACAACTCTCGCACGCGCTAAGGAAATTCGTCGCGAAGCCGAGAAATTGGTGACCATCGCTAAGAAAGGTGGTCTAGCCAACCGTCGTATCTTGATCTCAAGACTCGACGATATTAAAACCGCCGATTTACTAATGGACAAAATCGCTCCACAAGTCAAGCGTGATTCTGGATACTTACGTATTGAGCGCGCTGGCTTTCGTCGTGGCGACAATGCCGAAATGGGCATAATCAGTTTTGTCGATAATATCGACCTAAAGGAGGGGAAATAAATGAAAACTGTAAGCAAAACTTATAGCCAAAAACCTGCTGAGGTCAGTCGTGAGTGGTACATCATCGATGCTGGCAACATGCCACTCGGTAAACTAGCCGTTGTTATTGCTGACAAACTTATGGGCAAAAGTAAAGTTACTTATACGCCGCATGTCGACAATGGTGACTATGTAATTGTGATTAATGCCAAGAACATTCAAGTCACTGGCAATAAGATGGTTGATAAGATGTATTATCGACACAGTGGCTTCCCAGGCGGTCTCACCGAGCTAAAGCTCGAAGAGGTCATTGAGAAGAACCCTAAAGTAGCGATTGAGCATGCCGTAAAGGGTATGCTTCCAAAGAACAAGTTAACACCCGATCGTTTGGCAAGGCTTCGCGTCTTTGATGGGGCAGAACACACCCATACAGCACAAAATCCAAAGGAGATTAAATAATGGCTACCAAGGATACATATATTTATGGTCTAGGCAGGCGCAAGGCTGCTACTGCCCGTGTCCGTCTTTACAAGGGTAAAGGTGAGATCACTATCAATGATAAGCCTGCACTTGAATATTTATCAGGCAATAAATCCTATCTCGCCGAAATCACTGATCCACTAGCGCTAGCAGAGAAGCAGAATAATTATGATGTTTCTATTCGCGTAGCTGGTGGTGGTCTGGCTGGTCAGGTCGATGCTATCAAACTAGCACTCTCTAAAGCCTTGACCACCGAGATGGCTGATCTACGTCCAATCTTAAAGAAAGCTGGCTTCTTGAAACGTGATCCACGTGAAAAAGAACGCAAGAAATACGGTTTGCGATCCGCCCGCAAAAAAGAGCAGTTCTCAAAGCGTTAAAGACTTTCTCACAAAACGCTCCTCGGATCTTCTGGGGAGCGTTTTTGTGCTATAATGATTGTATTATGTTACCGCAAGCCTTAAATAATGCCATCGATGCACTGGGTCATCTTCCAGGCGTCGGTGCTCGCACTGCCGAAAGATATGCCTATTATCTCTTCAAAAATAATTCTCGCATTAGCCAGAATATCGCCACCGCATTATCTAATCTCCATGATGGTGTTAAAAACTGCCCAATTACGTTTGCACTCATTGATATTAATGATGAGGTATCCGAATTCTATAGCGACCCAGAACGTGATAAAACAACCGTACTCGTCGTCGAGGAGCCACTCGACATCTACGCAATTGAGCAGACTAAACAGTTTTCTGGAACATATCATGTACTAGGTGGAGCAATCTCGCCAATTGACGGCATTACCGCCGACCAACTTCACATTAAAGAATTACTTGAACGCATTGCCAAAGATGCTGTTAGGGAGATTATTGTCGCCACTAATCCATCTGTAGAGGGGGAGTCAACCGCACTACTATTGCAAAAAATGCTTAACGAACAATATCCTCACGTCAAGGTTACCCGACTAGCTCGAGGTCTGCCTCTAGGTATAGACCTATCCTATGCTGACCAAATCACCCTATCTGCCGCATTGGAGAATCGTACCAAACTGTAGACTGTTATATAGTTTTCTTAAGATCCATTCTACTCCCTACAACTTCCCTTATGCCGGGCACGTCCTCAATGGTTCTCTGGACTATGTCGGCTCCTACGGCAACTACTGGTCACGTACTGCCAAGTCTGGTACCGTCGCATACGACCTGTTCTTCTCTAGCTCCAATGTCGGCCCAGCCTACAACGACTACCGTTACAACGGCTTCCCCGTACGCTGCGTCGCTACTACCTAAATAGTATATGGGTTAAGGGTAGTGAGGGGATGCAGGTTGTATTTTATAAAGCTACGCAACGGACACTTGAGCCATTATATCTACCCCAACTTGCTGATGGTGTCGGTGACGAGGTACCAACGTATGCACCGAAAGCCGAATCGAGTGTTCCACTTTGTGTGTTTGTCCAGTATACCCCAACTTGCCCTGCCGATCGTAACTTATTACTCATGATATGCCCAGCTCGAATAAAATAGTATGGCGCTAGTGTAAGATTATCATTTATGGTTTGAGAAAAAGCTGAACTCAGACCACTAAAAAGATTATGGAACGATGAGCCAGTAGCGGTAGAGCCACCCTCTGGTATTCTCCAATTTGTAGGACAGATCGATCCGGTATTGACAGCTTGCCAATTGTAGTAATTGCCAGATAAATAATGAGCATCGTAATAGTTGCCATTGACGATGGCGGGTGCATTTGGTATATCATAGGCTGTCATTCCAGAAACGTTGCTCCATCCACTACCGGTGCACTCCGATAATCCTTTTTGTGAATCACAATTATTAGATTGTATCGGCGTAGTGTAAACATACTGTCCTGGATTGTAATAGTAGTTATCATCAAGAGTGTCTTTCCAGGTGAGAGGTGAAGACGTGCTGGTGCCACCGCCATTATAGGCGAGATTTTGGACCATCCAACAGTTATTATCTTTTAATTTTGCAACCCAATATTTGTTTCCGTCACGGTTGTCAATCAGACGTTTAGTAGTACCTTCAGGGGAATGGGAACATACTTCTCCCGTCATCTCCTGCATGTAGGTAATACTATCTAATCCTGCTACCACCTTCGGTGTCGCCGTAAGTGATAATAGTACCTTAGTCCTATAATGCCCAGAGCTAGCATCTTCACCAAACTTAGCTCCAAAGACTAACTTACCTGCAAAATCTACTGTATTATTACTCACA
>RYWJ01000033.1 GCA_003979185.1 Candidatus Saccharimonadota bacterium
CTATTATAGCATAAGATTTTTTGGCGTAAAAGTATTGATTTTTTAGATAAAGTATGATACAATAACAGGGAAGGGGGTGAGAATCAGTACTTTGACATGATTTATATCTGTCCGGTAAGACCCTAGAAACAAGCGCAAAGCCCGAAAAATTAATGAAGGAGTGTTCTTGATGAAAAACCTGAAAAAATTGCTACCCCTGATACTGATGCTGGCGTTAATGCCTTGCCTGACATTGAGCGCTTCTGCGACGACCCTTCCCGACGACACTGTTACGGCGCCGCTGGAGGTGGTATTTGCCCAAGAGAACAGTTATCTCTACTGGGCAGACGACCTGGGAGCAGGCAGCCCCGAGATCGTATATGACTGCCACACGCAACAATATTACCTGCGTTTCCAGCTGGACACCGCCAGTAAGCTGGCCGATCTGCTGGTCGCCTACCCCGACGCGTTCCGGCTACGGTCTAACCTTGATATGCTGATTGATCTAAACAACGCAAACGTCGCGATCTGGGATAAGCCAGATTGGCGAGACAAGTCGATTGGTACACAACTGAGCAAGAGTACCCAGACGGCTTTGAAGGCGATGAAGGATCTGGACACATATGAGGCGCTCAAGTTAATCGAGTCGAGCCCGGAATACCAGAGCGACGAAAAACTGCGCGAGCAGGTGAACTATGCTATGAGTATGCTCAAGAGCTACCGTCTCCACGTTCTGAAAGGACTGAGCCAGCTGACTGCGGCTACCGATGAGCCTTTGGTGTTGGCAAAGGTAGCTTCGACGCCGTCCGAGGTCATTGAGATGGCCGAGGGATTCTTGAAAAAATATCCGGACCTCGCAGTACTGCACGAGGCATATACACTTGCCCTGTCTGGTATCACTAGCAAGTACCTGACGACTTTCCGCATGGCCGATACCGACAAGGTGGAAGAGCTGTGGCAAAGAACTTTGGCGGCGACAACTTACCACTGGCAGGACAAGATTAACAGCCTGGAAACTTTTAGCTTTGCAGTTCCCTTCCCCGAAGGTACGGTTTACCAGTGGCCGACGGAATGGAGTAAGCCAGAAGGCTTGACCCCGCTAGACTCTTTTGGTCTGCCGACGTCAGCAACTGGTGGCTAACGCCAATGATGCTCATACCCTAGGATAGATGTAAATTATAAGTATGCACCTTTGGCCACCCCTGCGGGGGTGGCTTTTTCAGACTTTTGATATATAACGAAAAATATCAACCAAAATACCCCTCCGAAGAGGGGTATTCTCACTGACTGATAGCAACTTAAGCACGAGCAAAGTGCGCGAATGCGCGGTTGGCTTCGGCCATGCGGTGACAGTCTTCTTTCTTCTTGAAAGCTGCACCGGTTTCGTTGTAAGCATCAACAATCTCAGCCTCCAAACGCTTCGCAAATGGCATACCTTGGCGTGCACGAGCAGCCTGAACCAACCATGAGAAAGCGAAGTGCTGCTGACGATGGCCGCTGATTGGGAATGGAATCTGGTAGTTAGCACCACCGACGCGGCGTGACTTCACTTCAAAATCTGGCGAAACATTCGCAAGAGCCTTTTCGAAAACCTCTACTGGATCTTCAGACTTTAATTTCTTTGCAGCACCCTCAAGAGCTTCATAGACAGCCCGCTCAGCGGCTTGCTTCTTACCGTCCAGCATGGACTTGTTGATCAGTCTCTGGACTAGAACAGACTGGTATTTACGATCTGGAGTAACTTTGCGTTGTAGAGATGTGGTAACTTTACGTGGCATAATTATTCTCCTTTCTTAGCACCGTACTTAGAACGACCCTGCTTACGACCCTGAACACCTTGCAAATCCAAAGTACCGCGTACAACATGGTAACGCACACCTGGAAGATCTGGCACACGACCACCGCGTACTAGCACAACGGCGTGTTCCTGCAAGTTGTGACCCTCACCACCAATATAAGCCCAAACTTCCTGACCATTGGTCAAGCGGACGCGAGCAACCTTACGAAGCGCTGAGTTTGGTTTCTTTGGAGTCTTAGTAGTAACTTTCAGACAAACACCGCGCTTCAAAGGAGCAGCCTGCTCATAACGGCGAGTCTTAAGCGTATTAACGATAGAGCCAAGCGCTGGCGCCTTTGACTTCGAGGCAGCCTTTTTGCGTGGCTTACGAATCAACTGATTGATAGTTGGCACGATAAAATTCCCTATTTTAACTTATTTAATAACTGGCTAATCCGCTTACAGCAATAGCTTCTCAGCCTGAAACTCTGTATACATTATACTCTACCAGAATAAAATGTCAAGTCTTTCAAGAGGTTTTTATGGCGTGGTTAACTACATTCCTACACATTATTCTTTATAGCCATAGTGAACTGCAACGAAGAATAGGAGTGATGGCAAAATGATATTGCAAACTCTACAAAATCGACCTAAGCCAATATTCCCAAATGGGCCCAGATGTAACTTCCCTTATGCCGGGACCGTCTTCGATAGTTCTCTGGACCGTGTTGGCTCCTACGGCTACTATTGGTCGCGTACTGCCTACTCTGCTGACGGCGCGTACCACCTTTAGTTCGTTAGCTCCGCTGTCGGTCCAGCCGGCTACAGCGCCCGTTACTTCGGCTTCCCCGTACGCTGCGTCGCTACTACCTAAATAGTATATGGGTTAAGGGTGGTGAGAAAAGC
>RYWJ01000016.1 GCA_003979185.1 Candidatus Saccharimonadota bacterium
CGAGTGATGTCGAGAGGATCATTTGGTTTGATCCAAATCAAGTCTATTTAGAGGAAGAAAATCTCTACCAGTTCACCATGATAATCAACGGTTTGCATTTGCAATCTGCTGGAGCGATCACTGTGAATATGAAGAGATGGAGGAGCGGTCAGATCACCGTGACGAAAAATCCTATGATTGTATCGGATTTAAGCCTTAAAGAGGCTGTCGAGACACTGGTTAAATCAATCGTCAGCTATGCTGACGCTGGAATCTAGGCTAACCCTTTGCCGCCCTTTTTGAGGGCGGTTTTTACGATTGGAAATTGAAAAACTTGGAAGTAGCTGTTTGATTGTGCTTTGCGGTTCAAGCCGCAGGTAGGATTGTAGATAGAGCATCAACAAGGAAAGCCACACCCGAAAGTGTGGCTAAAGGGATACTAGCGCTTGGATGTAATCGGCTTTACGTGTTCTTTGCTATCTTTGGTGGCTCGAAGGACTTCAACGATAGCATTTGTGGCGGTTTCTAAGCTATCTTTGGGGTATCCGGACATAGCGATGTTGTGGCGGATGACGATAAAACCCTTTTGCACCTGTGAGCTGTCGATGATGACAAACTTCTTAGTGTCACGTTCGATCTCGCGGCAGATTCTTTTGAGCGAGATCAGGGTCATATCGTGGGCGATCTCAGGATCAAACCAGAGGTAGTACAGGGAAGATCCGCAGCAATCAAGGACAATGCGTGGCTGCACCGAAATGCAACGCGGGCAATGCGAAGCATTGTGACGCCGTGAAGTCGCCTGCTGCCTCGACTGGTTGGGCTTAGCTTTGCGCCTACTCATAATCAACTCTCCTTGTCACGTATTTGGGAGCGCGCTAGCTGTTAAGGTTCAAGGTCTTTTATGCCTCACTTTCATCTGCTTGTATAGTGGTAAGCAGTAGTTGCTGTAATTTTAGCATATTTTAAGGTTCTTGGCTACCAGATTATCGGGCAAGATAAGGACTATAAGATATGTATGGTCGATTCTATATAACCAGTTCGCGGTGATTAAAGGTCGAACGGGGGAAGCAGATTACCCAAAAATGACCATTTGTGCTATAATTATTAGCATGGAAAGATATGACCCACTGAAAATCGAACAAAAATGGCAAAAAATTTGGGACGAAACTAAGGCTTTTCAGGCTGGACCGATTGATGAGTCGCAACCAAAAATGTATCTTGCTGAGATGTTCCCGTATCCGTCGGCGATTGGTTTGCACGTGGGTCACGTTCGCAATTTTACGATTGTAGACGTTTTGACGAGGTTTTATACACAGCAACGCATGAACGTTTTGCGTCCATTTGGCTATGATACTTTTGGATTGCCAGCAGAGAATTTTGCGATTAAGACGGGGATTTCGCCGCAAAGTGCTACCGAAACCAATATTCAGAACTTCCGCAAACAAGCCAAGAAGCTAGGCTATGCGATCGACTGGGATCGGGAGATTAATACTTCCAGCCCAGAGTACTATAAGTGGACTCAGTGGTGTTTTTTGCAGTTGTACAAGGCTGGTTTAGCTTATCAGAAAGAGAGTTATCAGTGGTGGTGCCCAGTTGACCAGACGGTGCTAGCGAATGAGCAAGTTGAGAACGGTTGCTGCTGGCGCTGTGGCACTGAAGTCCAGAAAAAGAAAATGAAGCAATGGTTTTTCAAGATTACTGACTATGCTGATGAATTGCTTGACGATATTGATCAGCTTGATTGGCCAGATAAAATCAAAACCATGCAAAAGAATTGGATCGGTCGTAGCGAAGGTGCCGAGGTTAAGTTTGAAATTGCTGGCGGCAAACTTGACGATGAAGTTATCGAATTTATCGATGAGGATGCGCCACGCGATGACGAACCTTTCGAGGAGCGTCAAGCTATTTACGCCATGGTTTTCGATCCAAGGACCGAGAAATATCTCATGATTAGTTTCCACACTATGGATTGCGTCGCGCCAGTTACTGGTGGGATTGAAGACGGCGATAAAGATATTGAAGCTACCGCTCGCCGCGAAGTGCTTGAAGAGACTGGCTATAAGAACCTTCGCTTTGAAGGAATTCTAGGTAAATATCATAGTAAATTCCATCACGGCAGTAAAAAGGTTAATCGCAGTCTCCATGCTACGCAAATCTATTTTACTCTAATTGATGATGAGCGCGAGCCAATGTCAGACCAAGAAAAATCCATTCAAGAGCCACTTTGGCTAACCAAAGAAGAATTTTTAAATCATCCCAGCGCCCACACTAAACAAGAATTCCAGCTAGCTCTAGATCGCATCGCTGCGTTAAATCAGTCTCAGATTACTGTCTTTACCACGCGTCCAGATACGATTTTTGGTGCAACTTTCTTGGTTTTGGCGCCAGAGCACCCATTGATTAAGGATCTAGTCAATGATAATACTCGTGAGGAGATTGAGAAATATTGTCAGACGGCTTTGAAAAAGTCCGAGATTGAGCGTCAGGAAAATAAGGAAAAAACTGGCGTTTTCACTGGTAGTTACGCTATCAACCCCGCTACTGGGGTAAAAATGCCGATCTGGGTGTCGGATTATGTTTTGATGGGGTACGGTACGGGGGCAATTATGGCTGTACCAGCACACGACGAACGAGATTTTGAGTTCGCTGAAAAATTTGACCTACCGATCAAAGAAGTGATTGAAAAACCTGAGAATAGTGATGACGACGAGCGTTGCTATCATGGCGAAGGTGTGTTGGTGAACTCCGAGCAGTTCAATGGCACGCGTAGCGAAGATGCGCGCGAGCAAATTGTGGCTTGGTTGGAAGAGCGAGGGCTCGGGATGAAGAAAGTTACCTACAAGATGCGTGACTGGTTAATCTCGCGGCAGCGCTATTGGGGTTGTCCGATTCCGATCGCTTATGATAAAAATGGCAATCCTCATCCGATTCCAGAGGATCAGCTACCAGTAGTAATCCCAGAAGTGGAGGATTATAAGCCAGATAGTACGGGACGTTCGGCGCTTGCTAAGGCAGAAGATTGGCTGAAGGTTACGATCGACGGGGAAGAAATGACCCGCGAAACTGATACATTGGATGGTTATGCTTGCTCGAGCTGGTATTTGTGGCGTTATGTCAGTCCACATGATGATCAGGCGGCCTGGGATCAAGAAGCCGTGAAATACTGGGCGCCAACCGATATCTATTGCGGTGGTGACCATGCCGTTGCACACCTGTTGTATGTGAGATTCTGGTGCAAGTTCTTTGCCGACCAGGGTTATTTACCATTTCGTGAGCCAGTGAAAAAGTTGCTTTATAATGGTTACATCAATGGTACTGATGGTAAAAAAATGAGTAAGTCAAAGGGCAACGGCGTCGATCCACTAGAGGTCATCAATAGCGGCTATGGCGCCGATACTCTACGGACATACGAAATGTTCATCGGTCCGTATGATCAAGACGCCACTTGGAATACCGAAACTATCGGTGGAGTGTATCGTTTCTTGAACCGTTGCTGGAACCTTTGCATGGACATCGTGGATGCGACTACCGACCACAGTGATGCAAAGACTGTATCGGCAGAACGCACTGCGATTTTGCGAAATAAGACTATCAAAAAAGTCACTGAGGATATCCACCGTCAAGGTTTCAATACTGCCGTGGCGGCTTTGATGGAATATGTCAATGAGTTATATAAAGTTGGTGCAAGTCTGGAAGATAAGGTCGCTCTAGCGAAGATGCTGAAACCGTTTGCGCCGCATCTTGGTGCGGAGCTCCTGGAGCGCCTAGATAGTGATGATGAATGGCCACGTTGGGATAAGACCAAATTAGTGGACGAAGAAGTCGAGATGGTCGTGCAAGTCAATGGTAAATTGCGCGCGCGCATCGCAGTGTCTTTTGACGTAATTGGCGATGAGGAAAAGATGCAAGAGTTAGCCTTTGCTGAGGAAAATGTCAAACGTTTCACCGAGGGTAAGGAAATCCGAAAAATCATTATTCCGAAAGGTGCGAAATTAATCAATATTGTCGCTGTTTAAGTGATCGCAAAATGCTAGTTGACTAGTATCGTCATAATCTAAACAAAAAACTCCAGGTGAGAAACATCTGGAGTTTTGGCTTAGCTAGATGGAAAAGCCTCCCCCGAAGGGGAGGCTCGCCACGTTTGGTGGCAAAAGAACATGGAAATGGTTGCAGCGATGTGGCGGTTCAGCTTTATACGCCGGAACATCACCGATGTTAACTGAGGGCCGTGAAAACGGCGTTGTTCAGATACTCGACGAAGTCGGGATAGTAGCTGCTGGCCGCCCAGGCCAAGGTCTTGCGGTACTCGCTCAGCTGTCTAGCATTGAACTGCCGTTCCAGCGAAGCTGCGTCAGTAGTGAGACCCACGAACGGACTCATGGCATCTTCGATGGCGCGTACTGCCCGGAACTCGACAATCTTGTCCGCATTCCGAAGGAGTGTGCTGGTACTGCAGGTCTTGTAGGGCTCTGCATTCTTCGGATCCAGTTCAATGAGAATCTCGCGCAGGCGGGCTCCAGTCAAAACGTGACTGGCGTAGTATTCGACATACGTCGCGAGGTCGGCGGTATCACGATACTCCACCGTTTTGCGAATGTAGGCCAAAGCCTGTTCCGCCGTGGTGCAATTGCGATTGATATAATCACGGGTCGTCATGGTGAGATGCTGCCAGATCGGGGCAATCTGATCGTTGTGGACATACTGCCCCAGTGCAGCGATGGTATTGCTGGCGCGGAAGAGCGTGATCTCGTTGCGCAGACTGTATACAGTCTGACATTTGTCGAGCAACAGGGAGATTTTGCTGGCGTCGCTCAGTGCGTAGGTATACACGCATGCTCTAAGGCTGTGGTCATAATAGGAACCCGTCTGTACCAGCGTCAGCTGGCCGTTATTAGCGGTAGGGACCGCCGCCGGATCGTAATAGTAGGAATCCGGCACCGCATACGAATCGTACGAATCACTGGGATAGGGATCGTTGGGATAAATCTTGGGTTCGGCCGCAAAAGCGGTCATACTGAGGCTGCAGAGGGTCAGGATCACCAGGAACAGGGGGAGGGCGCGTTTGATCAGTCTTCTCTTCATGACTAATCTCCTTTCATTTCCAAATTGTTTAAGGTACGTTAAGACGCAAGAATGCATCTTAAAGAGAGTATATCACCTATTCTGTTTATAGTCAAGAGCGGTTTTGGTTTGATCAATCCTATAATGAAGAGCAGCTTTAGATTAATAAACATCGTGGTCAAAGAGCAATTTTGGATCAGTAAGCCTAAATTTCAAACAGGGGAGTGATCTGCACCAGCTAGACCATATCATATACTTGCTTTTGAAACAAAAAGTACCTATAAACATTGATTATTGTTGCAAAAAGCGTAAAAAGTATTGACTTTTTGAACAATGTGTGCTACAATAGGAACATAACCTTAAGAATTTAAGGTGAATGTATCGTTTTGTGTTGCAAAATAGCGACGAACGATAGATAACTAGTGAAGCTCAGGCTGAACTGGTGGGTTAAAAGAATTAATTAAGGAGAATAATAAATGCGTAAAGTATTTAAAAACACCCTAGCGATTGCTGCTAGTATGGCAGCCGTAGCGGCGGGCGTCGCAACGACTCCGTCATTAAGTTCTGCTTGGGGTGACAACGGTGGTGGTCGTCGTGGTTATACGATTGACCAGATCAATCATGGAGTTTTGGGCAACAAAATTGTCTTTAACTCAATTACGGATAGCGTGATCGGCAGCGAAAAGAACTTCGTAGGCGCACGCGAGAAGACCGGCGTTAATGCTGGTGCAGCTAACGTCTGGAATGGTAATGATATTACCGTCAAAGATGGTCAAGAATATTTGATTCGTCTTTATGTTCATAATAACAACCCGAATGGTACGAAGGCAGTTTCGCGTAATACACGTGTAGCGTTCAACCTTCCGACCACTTCGGCGAAGCAAGTTCAAGTGAATGGTTTTATTTTCTCGGATAACGCTTCCCCGACGGAATATTGGGATTATGTGAACTTTAATAGTGACCAGGCTTTCCACTTGGAATACGTCTATGGCTCTGCACTGTTAGAAAATAATGGTATTGGTGCTAATGGTGGTATTAAACTTGGTGATGAAATTGTCACTAAAGCCGCTTCTGAACACGGTGTTCAGATTGGTTATGACAAGCTTGATGGTAACGTGCCGGGTTGTTTTACCTACGCTAGCTACGTAACTATTCGAGTCAAAGCGGTGTTTGATACCAGCTATACAATTACCCAAAAAGTTCGTCTTCAGGGTGATAATACCTGGCACACAAGCGTAAATGCTAAAGTTGGTGATAAGGTCGAGCTACAAACAGCTTATGTCAATACCGATTCATCGGAACAGCGTAATGTGACGATTAAGTCGATCTTGCCAAAGAATTTGCGCTATGTACCAGATACGACAAAACTATTTAACTCTAACCACCCGAATGGTATGAATATTCTGACCAACTCGGTGACAGACTATGGTATTAATATTGGTCACTATATGCCAAAAGCTAACGCGTATGTGCGCTTTACGGCGGAAGTTGTCGATAATAGCTTGCAGTGTGGTTCAAACACTTTAGTTGACTGGACGCAAGGTAGCGTCGGTAAGAAAACTATCCAAGATTATGCTACTGTGGTAGTTAATAAGGCTTGTACGCCAACCCCACAGCCAAAGGAATACAAGGTTCGCGTGAATTACGTTTACGAGGATACTGGTAAGCAAGCAGCCGATCCGTATGTTGGTCGCTACTTGGCGGGTGATTCATTCACCGTAAAATCACCAATTATTAGTGGATATACTGCTAGCACCGAGTCGATCAGTGCAACGGTAACCGATCGTGATTTGGAATATACGGTTAAGTATAGTCAGGTTAAGCCTGGGGAACCGGATCCAGATCCAGTACCAGATCCAGAACCAGAACCAATTCCAACACCGGAGCCAGAAGAGCCAGATATGCCGACTCCAATTACTCCTGAACCAGAGCAACCAAAGGTTGATCTACCAAATACTGGTCCAGGTGCCGTAACAGGTAGTGTAATCGCTCTTGGCTCGATCGCTACGTCTGCTGGTTATTATGTAGCTAGCCGTCGCGCATTACGTAAATAATAACTTTAATCTAACAAAAATCCCCCTAGACTGGGGGATTTTTGGCTGTGAACTAATTTATCTACTCCGCACTAAATACGCTCTTAAGCACAAAGTTCACAATCGCAAAGGCTAGTAAGGCTACAACTAGGCCTACGACACCATAGAGAATAGTATTGCGAGCTTTAGTAACTTTAGCACTATCACCTTGTGAGGTAATGAAACTAATACCACCCATGATCATCATGATGACGGCTACAAAGCCTACGATACCAATAATAACATTGATGATGGTGTTGACTACACCCATAAGATCGGCTTTGTTGCTTGGGTTATCAGCAAAGGTATCACATTCTGATAGATCGCTTACATAAGTATTGGTTGCAACACAATAGTATGCACCATCAGCATAAGCTGCTGGTGACATGCTAGCAAGAGCGCTCATACCACATACAGTAAGTAATGCTGCCACTACATTTAATAATAGCTTTTTCATTAATATCTCCCATTAAGTTTTCTACTCTTAGTTGGTATTATATAACACATTGTCAGAAAAAACTAGATTGACTATGGTTAAACGAGAAAAATTAAGAATAACTCTTGTCAGATATTTAGCAATATGATAAAATTAGACGTAGATTTATATATAATTGTTAAGGAGTATTATGCCTGAACCTAAGAAACAAAGTAGCCCACGTAAGACTGGTCTACGTCGCAGCCATTTGCGACTAAAGTTGGCTCGTTCTGTGAATCGCACTTCTCCAGTGAAAGCTTTTGAAACTGCGAAGAAAACCCCAAACTTGAAGGTTAAGACCGTCAAGCCAGCTACTGATAAAACTGTTAAAGCTAAGAAAGCTGAGCAAAAAGCTGCAGCTGCCGCCAAGGCGAAGAAAACTACAACCACAAAAATTACTAAAAAGTCTAAATAAAAGGGAAGGGATATGGCTAGTAACCGGCATTTGGGGAGGATTATTGTATTACAAAGTTTGTATGAGTATGAGTTTCGTACAAAGGCCGGTGATGCGACGGCCGATATCAAGACGATAGTCGCGAAAGATATCGAGCCGTATACAAAAGCCTTAGGTGACACAGAGTTTGTTTATCAGTTGGCGGATGGAGTTGCAGGAAAGATTGAAGAGCTGGACGCAGAGCTGCAGCCGATGGCACCAGAGTGGCCATTAGGTACGATTGCGGCGATTGACCGTAACGTATTGCGTATGGGTCTGTATGAGCTTAAATATTGCAACCAAACGGTTCCGCCAAAAGTTGCAATCAACGAAGCAGTAGAATTAGCCAAAGAGTTTGGTGCAGAAAATTCATCTAAGTTTGTGAATGGCGTACTTGGTACGGCATATCGTGAGTTATTCGGTAGCAATGACGAAGGTAAGATTTCTTCAGAGCAACCGTCGCAGCCAGTGGTCCCAGAGGAGCAACATGGCGAAGAGAAAGCAGAAGAAGCGGGGGGTGCGGCAGCCTAGCGTTAAGCGTCGAGAGACCAAGATAACGTTATCGGAGCCGAAACAGCCTAAGGTGCCAGAGGCGCTACCGTTGAAATCTGAACGGGTTTCAACTGTGACGCGTTTGACGGCTAGGATGTTTAGGAAGCCTGCGATTCAGGAAGTAGTACGCGAGCCGACTGCAGGTGGGATTGTCTTTCGGACAGGCAAGAATAATGATGATATTGAGATCTTGCTAATTCAGGATTCTAAGGGTCGCTGGACGATCCCGAAAGGACACATTGAAGCGGGTGAAAACGCCAAAGAAACCGCTATTCGAGAGATTGGTGAGGAAGCAGGACTTTTTCATATTGAAGTCTTGATGTGGCTAGGTAAGATTCACTTCCAGTATCGACGTATTGATAAGCTGGTTTTGATGACTACGCAAATTTATCTGGTACGCGCGATGGACGATCAGGAGACCCCCACTAAAGAACAATGGATGCGAGGCATCAAGTGGTTTAAATTCAAGGATGCTTTGGATGCAATTGAGTACGAGGATATCGAAAAATTGATGCTAGTAGCAAAAAATAAAATTCGACAAGGAATTTAGGAGTAAACATGGATATAGAACCATATCAAGCCTTTGCGCGAGAGAAACTAGGGTTTGAGTTTAATGATATTAATCTCTTGATTACGGCTTTGACCCATCGGAGCTATGTGAATGAGCACCGTCAGTCGACTCATGAACATAATGAGCGCCTGGAATTTTTAGGTGATGCGGTGCTAGAGCTGGTGACTTCGGATTTCTTGTACCGGACTTATAGTGAACCAGAAGGTACAATGACGGCTTGGCGATCGGCTTTAGTGCGCACTGAAAGTATTGGTGCTTCGGGCGAGGAACTGGGCTATGGTCCATTAGTACGCTTATCAAAGGGTGAAAAGCACGGCTCAGAACGAGCACATGCGGTGATTCTAGCGGACTGTTTTGAGGCGGTAATTGGTGCAATCTATCTAGATCAAGGGTATGAGGCGGCCAAGGATTTTATCGCGAAGCATATTTTGGTAAAAATTGATAAGATCTTGGAAGAGGGAACGTGGCGTGATCCAAAGAGCTATTTGCAGGAATTGTCACAGCATTATGATGGCGCGACACCAGTTTATCGTGTGATTGACGAAGATGGGCCAGATCACGATAAAATCTTCAAGGTGGCAACTTACGTGTCGAAGCAGTTGAAGGGCGTGGGTACAGGGCATTCCAAGCAAGAGGCTGAGGGCAATGCGGCAGCGGAAGCGGTGAAATTATACTTGAAGAACAATCCAAAACCGCAGCCAAAGAAGAATGCTTAGCTACTAGACGGAAAAATCGCCCTCTTGACGGAGGGCGATTAGGGTGGACTAGCGTTTGCCGATATATTCACTATATTCCGACAGAAGTATGCTGCAACCGCTAAAATCGAAGAGAAATAGGAGCAACAGGACCAAAGCCAGCAGATCGGCGTTGGACTCCGAAATGAATGGGTCAAGCAAGGTGGTTGAGACAGAGAGTAACCAGATTACCACAAGCAACAGAGTCAAAATAAGGCAGGTAGCAAGAGTAATGGCTAAGTCGAAGCGATCGTTACTGGCTCGGGTCCAGGCAAGGAAGCTAGGAGATCGGGGATATTGATCCTTGTTTTGCCGGCGTCGTGTTCTGACTTCATCCTGATGATGATCGTGTTGCATATTGTCCTCCTTAAGGTACGCCTGAGTGAGTAGGTATAGAGTAAGTATAACATATTTTAGGTTGACGTCTTAATTATTCAGATGAGAATTATGGCTAGAAAATGAGTTTAGTGTTTAAGGATTGGGGAGTGGACGGCGGGGTGGATTTGGTCTTTACTTCTGCAGTAATTTTGTTATAATATAGAAAGTATTATCTAAGTAAAGGAGAAAAATGCTCGCGATTCGTATGCAGCGTAATGGCCGTACACATTTACCAGTGTATCGGATAATCGTCCAAGAAGCGCAGCGCCACCCACTTTCGGGTCGTGTTGTTGCCGAGGTCGGTAATTACAACCCAGAAACCAAAAAAGTGGTTCTTAACAAGGAGAAGGTTGAGTTTTACTTGAAAAATGGTGCTCAGCCATCTAGTCGAGTGGCTTTTGTATTGAAGAAGGAAGGCGTCAAACTTCCAGATTGGTATAAGGACACTCCAGAGAAGCACGCTAAGGCAAAGCATGCCGATAAGCTTCGCAAGAATCAGCCAAAGGAGGAGGCTCCAGCTGAGGAGGCTACCGAAGCACCGTCCGCTGAGTAGGACAAAAGTCTAAAAGTCAGAAAGGGAAAACCCCAGCCACTATGGCTGGGGTCTGTGCTATCGATGAGATACTTAACGATCACGGTCCTTACGATTGCGATCTTTGTGCCGGTATTGTTTGTTATTTTCGTAATTTATCCATAGCATAGCCAAGTTTGTGATTGCGATGCACACCAAGGCGACTATTGCAATCGCTAGGAGAACGAAAAACGCAGTTTGTAGCAGACTCTTTTCCTGATTCCCGGCTGGTTGGTCGGACGACGTGTTCCTGTTGTCAGAGGTGACAGATGATTGAGTGTTGTTTTCGGTTGGTAGCGGTTTGGGATTGGTCGGTGCGATTGTTGCGGGCTCCTCTATGAGAGCCGTGCTCGCGTTTTTAGACGCAGGGCTGTCTGGTGGCGTAGTAGGAACCGATTGCTCGGCGTCCGGCGCAGCGGAGTTAGTTTTGTCACTATTTCCGCTATTCCCGTATAAACCCTGTTCGGTGCGTGCCCAAAACTCGTCCTGCTGGCGTTGATTCCAGTCGGAAAAGGCGTCCTGAGCGTCGCTGATGCTATCTTTGGCCTTGTCGATCAGCTCGGGAGCTTTCTCCTTGGCGGACTCATAGAGTTCTGAGGCTTTGTCTTTGACCACCGGAGCTTTCTCCTTGGCTTTGTCGACGACCTTACTGCCGGCATCTTTGATTTGATCCCAGATGGAGGGCTCGGTGCTATCACTGTTGAGACTAGCCGCACCAGCCGAGCTGCTGATACAAAGTAATATCAGCATCACCAGGATCAGGGACATCGCGATTTTCATCGATTTTGTAGTAATGTGCATTTGAAACAAACCCCCTTCAAATAGTCTATCTTCTCATTATAGCACGCCATAAGCTTTTTGTCAATAGAAATTTTTTGACTAATTTTTGACTAATTTTTCGCGCTTGTGGTATAATGGTATTATATACAAAAATAAACTGGAGACCTTATGGCAACCATTGACCAACAATTTGTAGAATATATCGTAAAAACTCTTGTAAACAACCCGGAAAAAGTCGTTGTGGAGCGCGAGATTGACGAGCGCGGCGTATTACTGAGCTTAAGTGTCGATCCAGAAGATGTCGGTCGCGTGATTGGTAAGCGCGGGGCGACTGCTCAGAGCATTCGTACACTTTTGCGCGTACTGGGTACAAAAAATGGTGCTCGTTATAATTTGAAAGTTGTTAATACCGATGAGGAAGGCAGTGAAGGTGGTGGTCATCGTGATGAGCGCGAGGTTGTCGAGGATGAAGTAGAAGAAACTACCGAAAACGGCGACGAGCTAGCCGAGAAGACTCGTGCCGAGCTGGCTGATTTGGATGATCTAGAGATCTAGTTTCCTTGACCCTTAGATTGGAATAGGGAAAAGTTCTAGGTTAGAGATCTAGTCACTGTAGCCGTTAATTCCTGTTTTAAAAGAGAAAAAGCCCCAGATTGCTCTGGGGCTTGGCTTTTGTTTGAAGATGAGTCTAATAAATTGGTTCCACCAAGGAACGGTTAATGGTATTGACGGTAAAGACTAGGCTGTAGTCGTCCGCAATGGCTTCCAAAAATGCTTGACCAGAGTAGAAACTGTTTTCATTATTCTCATCTGGTATGAACCAATTCTTGCGAATATAGTTGCCGACTTGTTGATTGCGAGCTTCTTGGTCGGCAATACGAGGATCATAAGTCGCGATAAAGTCGCGCACGTTTGGCCAGCCGTTTGGTGCACTGAGAGTGTAGACCTTATGGCTGGAAACGACGATGGACGTCAGAATCTGGTTATGTTCCATGGAGAATATGATATCGTTAATAGAGTGTGCCGCATTATCCTCGGGATGATTGTGGGCAACGATGATTCCCCTGGGGTTCAGAAAGGTTGCAGCGTTTAGGTAAGCTGTAGGGAGGCTTACTTGATGCTTATCATAGTTGGTGTACTCAAAGAGCTTATTCTCGTTCAGATCGAAGAACGCAAAGAACTCATACTCTTCGTCGCATACCGACGTAAGAAACTCATCAAGAGTATCGCCATGGTCGGCATTACTGCCTGACCAGAGAATGAGGCGAGCCGTGGCTATGAAGCCCAAAAGTATTAGGGCGAGCGCCAGTAAAACTACGAGGGGTAAGGGTAGCCGTGGAATCC
The DNA here is from genome assembly GCA_003979185.1 of Candidatus Saccharimonadota bacterium. Taxonomy (GTDB): domain Bacteria; phylum Patescibacteriota; class Saccharimonadia; order Saccharimonadales; family Saccharimonadaceae; genus Nanosyncoccus. The sequence goes on from RYWJ01000016.1 coordinate 12,951, forward strand.
AGGTGGGCTTTGTGGAATCTTGGGTGCTCATGTTGGCATGTCCTCCATTTTTTCAAAATTCTCATCTCAGACCGGAAAGGTGCAGAAGCTAATTCTTCTGCTTCTATTGTGGCACACTTTAGTCAAAAAGTCAATGATTAGGGGTGATTAAAAACGGAATGTACGATCGTTGCTGTGTTCGAGAGAGGAGTTCTGGTAAAAATGTATTGACAATTATAGAACTGTGTGCTATAATAAAAGGAGAGGTTGATAGAATCTTCGTACCTTAACCTCAATCTAGGCTGGCGAGCGACAAAACGCAAAATAGGGGGTAATATGGGTAAAGAAAACTACCTGTTGGTGATCTCGGAGGGAAAGGTCACCCTTGCTAGCACTGTTGCCTTTGGTGACGACAGTGTTGACCTGCGACGCAATATCTTCAAGGATGGCTGTGAGTTCGAGTATGATGGCTGGACGGTCTATGCGTGTAGTAGTGTGGGTACCTTGAGGGTGTACCACCAGACCGAGAGCGGCGATACCGATTATTGGCATGGTTTCGAACTAGTGCCTGGTACGCTGACTTTGGGGCTTGATCCAGAAACGTTTGCGCCGTTGGCGGAATTCGAGCCGACCGAGATGGTCGTCAGGCTGCGACCGAGCGACTACGGACTGACTGAGGTTCGGCAGATCGGGTTGGTCCCCATGGACTATGCGAAGGAATGGACGGGAGTTTTCTCTTCTGCTGTGCAAGAGCATGCCGCCACGCAGGAAATGCATGTAGTGCTAGGCGACGTGCCAGGCTATTACTTCACTTGCGTAGACCAGGAGGGTAATGTAATTGAGCTAGCGTCCGATAATACGATCGAGCTGTCGCGTCACGAAGGAGTGCTTACGTTTACCTGTCGTGAAAAGGCGGAAAAAGTAAGCTGGGTAGTAATCTGTCGTCGTACTGTAGCAGTCGCTACGACTGATCTGAAGCAGAGCGCTGTTCTATTGACGACCTGCAGAGATGTGGAACAGCTGGCCGAATCGCTGGACGCTTGCCTGGACGAACTGGGTATTTCCAGTTTCTTGGATGTCTGCCAGAAGTTCGATATCTGGAACGCAGATTGAGGTACTGCCGCCTTCTTCGGAAGGCGGTTTTTCCTTTGTCAAAGAGTTTGTTGATGCTATTTACCTGATATTTTACGGATGGTACTTGATATAGTGTTGTAAAATTTACAATATTGATAGATTGGATATATGCAGAGGTAAAGTATGAAAATGTTGTAAAAAATACAATAAATATTTTTGTAGAAAAGGCTTGTGTTTTAGTCGAGAATAAGCTATACTAGAGATAGTTCGAAAGAACATAAGGCTAACTGCGAGCCAACGTGATAAGTTGAGAGCTTATATGTTCAAAAAGCCACCTACCCAGTGATGGGGAACGGATTTGAGAGACCGTTCGGGGTGGTTTTTTGGTGGGATAGGTCCGAACGATGTATGGGGTGGAGGTGCTTTTACGAATTTGCTCAAGATAATTGAAAAAAATGCCTTATAAACTCTAAAAACATCCTTGAAATTTTTGCAAAAATCTGTATAATTGAGTACTAAGAAGTAGTGTGTGATGTTTTGGGATTGTTCTTGGGGTTAGCGACTCTGTGGGCAAAAATATCACAGTAATCTTCGGCGCTAAAGATTATTAACACTAAATACAAGAGAGGAAACTGTGAGCAAAACATCAACTAAAGGTGCCCGCGTGTTTTTCACGGAGGGTGACCAGGCGCTTCCGATTCCAGATTTGATCGCCCACCAGAAGGACAGCTGGGACGATTTTGTGAAGTCTGGATTACGGGAGGTCTTCAATGAACTCAACCCAATCGACGATTATAATGGAAATAAATTGTCGCTACGGTTCAAGGATTATTATTTCAAAGAGCCGCTAGAGAGCGAAAAGATGGCAAAGTTGAATTTGTCAACTTATGCGGCACCACTGCATGTGAAGGTTGAGCTGACCAATAAAGTAACTGGTGAGATTAAAGAACAGGATATTTACTTTGGTGACTATCCATGGATGACAGATCGTGCCACCTTTATTATTAACGGTACAGAGCGTGTCGTAGTATCGCAGTTGGTGCGTTCGGCAGGCGTGTTCTTCACAGCTGATGATATTAATGGTAAGAACTACTACGGTGCCAAGGTGATCCCTGGTCGTGGTGCTTGGCTCGAGTTTGAGACGACTGCTAGTGGTTGTATCAACGTCAAGATCGACCGCCGTCGCAAGATTCCAGTCACGACTTTCTTGCGTGCCCTCGGAATTGCTGATGATGAAAAGATTCGTGCAACCTTTGCAGAGGTGGATAATGGTCCAGTTAGTTATATTAGCGCCACTTTGGAAAAAGATACGACTACTAGCCAGCCGGCTGCTTTGCTTGAGGTTTATCGCCGTTTACGTCCAGGTGATTTGGCAACCGTTGATAACGCGAAATCTATGATTGAGCATGCTTTCTTTGACTATCGCCGTTATGATAGTTCAAGAGTTGGCCGCTATAAACTAAATCAGCGTCTTGGTTTTGATACGCCAAATGATGAAGCTCATCGCACCCTGCAGATGAAGGATTTGGTGGCGATTATCTCAGAGATTATCCGTCTGAATAACACCCAAGAGCCAGCTGATGATATTGATTCTTTGGCAAATCGTCGCGTGAAATTGGTTGGCGAATTGGTGCAACGCCAGTTCCGTCTTGGTATGCTACGTTTGCAGCGCAATATTTTGGATCGTATGTTGATGGCTGATCCAAAAGAGGTGACACCGTCGCAACTTTTGAACTCTCGTCCAGTAGTTGCTGCAGTCAAGGAATTCTTCTCTAGCTCACAGCTCTCGCAGCTGATGGACGAGGTGAATGCTTATTCGGAATTGGCTCACAAGCGTCGTCTGTCTAGTATGGGTCCTGGTGGCTTGACTCGTGAACGCGCTGGATTCGATGTGCGTGACGCCCACCCAACTCACTATGGTCGTATCTGTACGGTAGAAACTCCAGAAGGTGGTAACGTAGGTCTAGTTCTGAACCTTGCGACCTATGCTCGGGTTAACGAATATGGATTTATTGAAGCTCCTTATCGTGTAGTTAAAGACGGTAAAGTCACCGATGAAGTGGTTTATGTCGATGCTGCTCATGAAGATGATATGGTGATTGCTGATGCTTCCGTAAAACTGAACGATAAAGGTGAATTCGTTGAGGAATGGGTATCGGCACGTATCCATGGTCGTCCAAGCCAGGTGGCTTCTAGCCAGGTAACCCATATTGATGCGGCACACAAAGAAATTCTCGGTACTTCCGCCAGTTTGATCCCATTTGTCGAGAAAAACCGTGTTGACCGTTCTTTGATGGCCTGCGCTATGCAGAAACAGGCAGTGCCACTGCTGCACAATGATGCTCCAGTAGTTGGTACGGGTATTGAACATGCTGTTGCAATGAATACCTCGCAGATCGTGATCGCAGAGGCTGATGGTGAAGTCGTCAAAGCGGATGGTGTATCTGTGACCGTGAAGTATAAGAATGGTGAGAAGACCTATGATGTCGAGCACTTCGAAAAGACCAATGACGATCGTTGCTATAATCAGAGAGTAAAAGTCGCTCGTGGTCAAAAAGTGAAAAAAGGTGACATTCTGATTGAAGGCGCATCGGTTACTAATGGTGAGCTTGCACTTGGTAAGGACTTATTGGTAGCATTCATGCCTTGGCGTGGCTACAACATGGATGATGCGATCGTGATTTCTTCACGTCTGGTCAGTGATGACTCGCTAACCTCGATCAATATTAAAGACTTCGATGTAGAAGTTCGTGAAACTAAGCTCGGTCCAGAGCAAGTCACTCGCGACATTCCAAACGTTCCGGAGCGCAGCTTGCGTCACTTGGGCGAGGATGGTATCGTGGTGGTTGGTTCGGAAGTTCAGCCTGGTGATATCTTGGTAGGTAAAATTACGCCAAAAGGTGAGCAGGAACTAAGTTCTGAGGAACGTTTACTCCGAGCTATCTTCGGAGAAAAAGCCAAAGATGTACGTGACACATCCGTACGCATGAATGGTTCATCGACTGGTAAGGTTGTGGGTGTAAGAATTTATACTCACGAGCAGGGTCATGAATTGAAAGCTGGCGTCTTAATGCAGATCAAGATCTACGTTGCAGAGATGCGTAAAATTAGCGTAGGTGATAAGATCGCCGGTCGTCACGGTAACAAAGGTGTAGTATCGCGTATTTTGCCAGTAGAAGATATGCCGTTCATGGCGGATGGTACACCAATTGATGTCTTACTGAGCCCGATGGGTGTGCCGAGCCGTATGAACCTAGGCCAGTTGTTTGAAACTCACCTTGGTATGGCGGCTAGGGCGTTAGGCTATGAAGTTGCGACGCCATCCTTTAACGGTGTGCCAGATGAAATCATCTCGGATGAGTTGGAAAAAGCTGGCTATGCTCGTGATGGTCGTGTACAACTTTATGATGGTTTGACCGGTGAGCCGTTTAATGAGCGCACTTCAGTCGGTGTAATGCACATGTTGAAGTTGCATCATATGGTCGAGGATAAGATTCATGCTCGTTCTACTGGTCCGTATACTGCCGTTACTCAACAGCCTCTTGGTGGTAAGGCTCAGAATGGTGGTCAGCGTTTCGGAGAAATGGAGGTGTGGGCACTAGAAGCTTATGGTGCTGCTACGGCTTTGCAAGAAATGCTTACGATCAAGTCGGATGACGTTTATGGTCGTGCCAAGGCGTACGAATCAATTATTAAGCGTGAGCCAATCGAGGGGCCAAAGCTTCCGGAAGGCTTTAACGTCTTAGTGAAAGAATTCCAGGGCTTAGGGTTGAAAGTTGATCTATTGGATCATGGTAATTCGACCGATGCTGGCGAAGTGATTGAACGTACTTCTCGCGAAATCGAAAAACAGCGTGACGACCGCTTAATTTACGCTCAGCGTGGTGTACAACAAGACGCAATTGATACAATTGTTGATCTTGATGAGGAAGAAGCAGCAGAAATGCTAGATGATGAAGGGGTAGAAATAACAGAGGCCGAAGATTTAGACAATCCTGATTCGGAAGACCTTGATAGCTTTGATGAGGCTGGGTCTGATGAGGATGATGCGTCGCTTGACCTCGGAGAGGAGTTGTAAAATGGCTTGGATGGATAATTACATTAGTGCCAATGACTTTGACTCAATCAGACTAAGTGTCGCTAGTCGAGAAGATATTCTAGGTTGGAGCTATGGTGAAGTCTTGAAACCAGAAACGATTAACTACCGTACTCAAAAACCAGAACGTGATGGTTTGTTCTGTGAGAGGATTTTTGGTCCGGTCAAAGATATTAATCCGCACGATTCGAAGCTTAAAGGTGTACGTTCGCGTGAGGCAGCGGTCGATAAAGAAGGTAATTTGGTTACAAAGTCGATCGCTCGTCGTGAACGTATGGGACATATCGCTTTGGCAGCGCCAGTTGCGCATATTTGGTTTATGCGTGGTACACCATCAGCGCTAAGTACCCTGTTGAATTTAACAGTTAAGAATATTGAAAAAGTTGTCTATTTTGCTTCCTATTTGATTATCAACGCCAAAGACGAAGAAATTGCTAAAACTTTGGAAGATTTGGAGGCTACGACCGTTGCTGCGCGCGAGGCAATTCGTTTGCGCTATGAGAAAATGGCGGGAGAGCCAAACGCAAATGCAACCGCTTTGGCTGACGAACAAGCTAAGGAAATGGAGAATTTAGAAAATGATTATCTTGCTCGTAAGAATGCTTTGGATGGTCTACAAAAAGGCGCGGTAATCACGGAACAGGCCTATCGCAACTTGCCAGAGGAGTATGTTGATCTAGTTGAGGTCGAGATGGGCGCAACTGCAATTACGAAGTTGCTTGAAGAAATTGACTTAAAAACGATGATTTCTGAGCTCAACGAGGAGGCTGAGGCTTCAAAAGGTCAAAAACAAAAGCGTATCATGAAGCGCCTGAAGGTGCTTGAAGGTATGGAAGCTGCGGGGATTAAGCCAGTCGACTTGGTGTTGACTGTTATTCCGGTGATCCCACCAGATCTGCGTCCAATGATCGCCTTGCCTGGTGGTCGCTTCGCTACTTCTGATTTGAACGATCTTTATCGCCGTGTGATTAATCGTAATAATCGCTTGAAGAAGTTGATTGAGCTAAATGCCCCAGCCGTCATTCGTCATAACGAAATGCGTATGCTGCAAGAAGCAGTTGATGCTTTGATTGATAATTCAGCAGTACATGGTAGTCGCAGTGCTAGCGCACAAAATGGTCGCCGTAAACTTAAGAGTATCTCAGACCTCTTGAAAGGTAAGCAGGGTCGTTTTCGTCAGAATTTGCTTGGTAAGCGTGTTGACTACTCTGGTCGTTCCGTCATTGTAGTTGGTCCAACCCTGAAGCTAAATGAGTGCGGTTTGCCAAAACAAATGGCTTTGGAGCTTTTCAAGCCATTCGTAATTTCTTGGTTGATCGCTAACGAACACGCAGCTAATATTCGCTCGGCTACTCGAATGATTGACGCCAGTGAAGCTGTGGTCTGGGATGGTTTGGACGAGTGTATCAAGGGGAAATATGTTCTTTTGAACCGTGCTCCATCTCTACACCGTTTGTCAGTACAGGCTTTCCAGCCAAAATTGATTGAAGGTAAGGCTATTCAGCTACACCCATTAGTCGCGTCAGGCTTTAACGCCGATTATGATGGTGACCAAATGGCGGTACACTTGCCACTTTCTGAGGCTGCGCAAGCCGAGGCACGTGAACTAATGTCGGCGGGTAAGAACTTACTTAAGCCAGCTGACGGCGCTCCAGTATTGGCAATTTATCAGGATGTCGTGTTGGGTATTTATTACCTCACTTACGATAAGCCTGGTACCGAAACTAGCGAAGTGAAGCCATTTAGCTCGGTTTATGAAGCGGAGATGGCTTTGGATCAAGGTTTAATTGCTTTGCAAACGCCAATTCGCGTATTTGCTAAGGGCGCAATTCGCAATACTACTTTAGGGCGTGTGATCTTTAACGAGATCCTGCCAAAAGATTATCCTTATGACGATTCAGTTCAAACTAGTAAACAGCTGAAGAAAGTTATGGCCGACATCTTCGATATGTATGGTGCAGAGATGACCGTAAAGACTGCTGATGCAGTAAAGAATCTAGCCTTTGAATATGAAACGATTGCTTCTGTTTCTACTGCAAAGGACGACTATCCAACTTACGCAGAGATTGATGATTTCATTGCCGAGGGCGACGCGAAGACGGCTTTGATTCAGGAGCAGTTCGACCAAGGTCTTGTCACCGAAGAAGAGCGCTATAATCTGACCGTAGCAAACTGGCGTGACATTGATAAAAAGATTTCGGAATTCTTGAAGAGCAAGCTCGCTGAGATGGATACCGATATTGCAGTGATGGTCAACTCTGGTGCTCGTGGTAGCGTGTCTAATATTAAGCTTGCATCGGCTGAGATTGGTATCATGGTGGATATTAACAACAACGAGATCGAGCTCCCAGTGAAGTCGAGCTACAAGAAAGGTCTAAATACACTAGAATCCTTTATCGCGACTCGTGGTGCTCGTCAAGGTCAGGTGTCTACGGCACTTCGTACTGCTGACTCTGGTTACCTGACTCGTCGTTTGGTGGATGTAGCTCAAGATGTATTTACGATTGATGAAGATGCTGAAGATCCAGGCTTTGTAGTGTATCGTAGCGAATCTGAGTATACTGGAATTGGTTTTGCTGCACGTATCGCTGGTCGTTATACAGCTGAGCCTATTCCGGGCTATGTTGCAGCTGATGCTTTGATTACCAAGGAAATTGCTGAACAGATTGAAAACGATGACAAGATCGAGTCAGTGCGTATCCAATCTGTATTGACGACTACTGCGGTTAGCGGTGTACCACGCAAAGCTTACGGTGTCGATATGTCAACTCGTGCTTTAGTGGCGCCAAATCAACCAGTCGGCGTTATCGCTGCGCAGTCACTCGGTGAGCCGGGTACGCAGCTAACGCTTGACACGAAACACGGTTCGGGTGTGGCTGGTTCTGGTGCTATCGCTCGAGGTCTTCCTCGTGTAGAAGAGCTCCTCGAGGCTCGTGTGCCAAAAGGTCAAGCCTATGTTTCTCCAGCTAATGGTACAATCTCGATCATTGAAGATAACACTAAATATACTGTCACAGTTACTCCAGATAGTGGTGATACCATTCGTCTAGTACTTGAGGGTCGTAAGCCTCGTGTGAAAGATGGTGCTTCGGTCAAGGCTGGTGATGTGATTGCCGATAAGGGTAAAGGTGAAGAACCACTAGTTTCTCCAGTGGATGGCAATGCTCAGATTACTGATGATGCGATTATTGTCGTAGCTGAAGCTGGTGCGCCAGTTAAGATTGAGATTCCAAATGACGCGGAGCTATTAGTGCAAGATGGCGATCGTTTGGAAGCAGGTGATCGTATTACAACTGGTTCTTTGAACTTGCAAGATTTACTGCGATATAAAGGTGCCGAAGAGACTGCTCGTTATATTATGAATGACGTGATCTCGGTTTATGCGGCGCAAGGTCATGAGATTTCTGCGAAACACTTGGAGATTATCGTACGTCAAATGTTTAGCCGTGTAATGATTGAAGATGCTGGAGATTCTAGCTTCGTAGCTGGCGATATCGTTTCTAAGGCTGCAATCATGGCGGAAAATAAGGAACTCAAAGAAAAAGGTCGCCAACCTGCTACCTATCAGAATCTGTTGCTTGGTATCACTAAGGTATCAATCTGGTCAGATTCGTTCTTGTCGGCGGCATCATTCCAGGATACAACTCGTGTCTTGATCAATGCAGCTATCAATGGTCGTGTCGATCGTCTCAATGGTTTGAAGGAAAACGTTATCATTGGCCGTAAGATTCCTGTGGGTACTGGTGTGAAACCACTCAATATTACTAATGAGGAAGTCGCCGAAGAAACTGCAGCGACTGCGGACATGGAAAGTACGCCTACAGCTGAAGACGTAGCAGAATTGTAAAACACAGCTAGTGAGAATGATAAGAACTCACTAATAATGAAAAAGTCCCTTGATTGTGAAATCAGGGGGCTTTAGTGTTGGGAATGGCATTCCCCTCACCACCCTTAACCCATATACTATTTAGGTAGTAGCGACGCAGCGTATGGAGAAGCCGGCGTAACGGCCGAAGTTGTAGGCTGGGCTAACATTGGAGCTAGTGAAGCCTAGGTAGTATGCAGTACTACCAGAGTCGGCAGTACGTGACCAGTAGGAGCCGACGGAGCCGACATTGTACAGTGAGCCACCGCCGACGTCCCCGGCATAAGGGAAGTTGTAGGTGATGAAGCTGGAGTCATCTTAAACATATCCTAATTAACTTAGAGTTTTCGTATAGGATATTGATTCATTGAATGACAATTGATAACCCTGTTCTTAATCTTGACTTTAATTATGTTTTGTGTTATGAAATGGTACTTTTGTGTCAAAACTGCCGATTTTACCTACTTTCTAGTGTTACTTTTCCCGTTTAAGCCTATTTAGAGCCATTTTAAGCGATTTTTATTAAAACCTTGGTATGAGGAAGGTTTAGATCTAGAGGGGTACTGTAGGGCTTCTACGTAGGCTAGGAGTGAGTTTGAGGTATTTTGAGCTACAACTTACCTTATACTTCTGCTCAACCAGAACTTATTTATAGATATTTGTCAGGAAGTACCCAGCAAAGCCGTGCCTACTACTCCTGGACTGCTGCTACCGCTGGTACTGGTACTAGCTCCGTCACAAGCGGTGATGCCCCAAGTAGTGTCTGTCCTAAGGGTTGGAAGTTACCACCAAACTCCGGTAGTGGCTCTTACACTAACTTTACTAGTGCCGCTGGCATTGCTAATAGCGCTGCTGGTTCTACTAAGTTCCGCTCTGCTCCCTACAACTTCCCTTATGCCGGGGGTGTCTGGGATGGTAAGCTTAACCGTCCTGATTCCAACGGCAATTATTGGTCGCGTACCGTCTACTCCGATGATAGTCGGCGCACATACACCCTTTGGATTGATAACTCCAATGTCGCCCCAGCCGACACCAGTAGTCGCTATGACGGCCTCTCCATACGCTGCGTCGCTACTACCTAAATAGTATATGGGTTAAGGGTGGTGAGGGGGATGTATTCTTAAAACTAGTTGTCTAAAACAACACAACGCATCGACATGCCGTAGTGCCAATAAATTGCGTCATAGTAGGATGGTGATATATTATTATCTAAACGCAAAGCATAGGCACGACTACTGTCACGGGCAGTAGCGGTCCAGTAAATGCCGAAGCCGTTTAGGTTATTTACAGCGTTATTATAGACGCGACCAGCACGTGTAAATGATAATGGTGGCGTAAGCACATCTTGGTCGCCAGCCATTAGACCATTTATTGTACCATAAGCTTTGAAAAGGTTAGCATATGAGCCGTTACTAGCATTAGTAGGTAGATGCCAACCTTTGGGACAGATGCTACTGGACGCAACGCTGTTGCTGGTGGTGGCAGTTTTGCAGCTATCAGCAGTGGCCGCGCACCAAGTATAGTAGTATCCAAATTCACTTTTATATCCAGAAGTGCCTGCGCCATTATGATATTTAAGAATTTGTGATGCGGAGTCATTCCATGGGTCGGATGGTGAGATATTTGGCGTCCAATTACTCTGAACGTTAGAATTTTCTGGCGTTAGGGTAATATTATTGAGGCTGAGGGCTAGGTTTTTAGTCATCCAGCAATTCCCATCTTCATGTTTGCGGATGGTATAAGTACTGTTGTCGC
>RYWJ01000034.1 GCA_003979185.1 Candidatus Saccharimonadota bacterium
ATGACCGGACAAACGACCCAACTAAGCGATCCGGCAGCCTGTTGACAGGCGGTCTCCTGATTTTCATTACCTTCACCGCCAGCCTCATCAGTCTCCTCCGGAGCGACCGGGCTTGTCCCGCCTGCGTAGTCCGCTTCAGTCAAATATTTATAGTTATCTTCCTTTTTGAACCACTTTAGCACATCTTCAAAATTCCCTTTGGCTAGATGCCCCGATTTTACAACCGCAAGTTCTTTGCTCTTTGCCGTGTCCGCAGTTCCACCTTCGAAATTAATTTTGCACCAAGAAGCATATGCAGTAGGATAAGACTCGCCGCCAGTAGTAATAGATCCACCAATCATATATGGCTTGCCAGCCGCTAGATTATTGCCCGCAACTCTCCCCGCCCAGTTCCCATTGCCGCCAAGAAACTTATAGTAAGAATTTGCGCTAGCGCCCGATGTTAGGTCGGCCGCTCGTTCCGCAGTCAGTTTTACTTCAGATTCCGGATCGCTATATACACCCTGAAATGCCAGTCGAACATCATCCTCCATCCATTTATATATATCAGAATCGCGGAACGCTTTTTCGAAAGTAGTTTCCTCATCCACTTTCAAAATCGTATGAGTATTAAAATGATCCTGAGTCCATGACAAAGATACATATGTCGCTCCACCTCCCTGCATATCATTTGTATCCGGGCCATATTGGCCTACCGACGCCAAGCCAAACGGTTGACCACCACCCATGAATTCAATAAATACCCGATCGTTACTCTCATAGGTCAATTTCGTACTACCAGTACAGCTAGTAATCTCCCAATAGTAATAATCTTCAAAGACCCAACGATCCTTGAATTTATATTTAGCATTGCAGACTAGTGTACCGCTCTGTTTTACGCCCTTAGAATTATTGCCCGACCCATCTTCCACGCCAAGTGTTATGCTGACAGAAGAGACATTTTTATCGCCAGCCTGCTGCTCATTCTTGGTGTCGTCCGGGACATAGCCATAAAAAGACGGCTCTTTCGAAGACTTAAAACGGCTATTCAAACCTTTGATGCTATTGGACTTTTTATTTTCACGATAGCCCGTAAAAACTTCCTTACAAGATAAGTTCGAGTCCGTGATCGTATTACCAACCATCGTCGGAATCCAAACCTGCCCATCTTTATTTTTTGAACTATTAATCATTGTATTAATGGCACCGGAATTAAAGCCTGAACGTTGTACCCCGCTACCTTTGATCGTTCCATTCTCATAGCATTGCATCATACCATCAAGCAAGCCAATGGCAGTAAGGTCTGCATCCGAACCCGTCAAAGCCGAGGCACTGCCTCCGCCGGCTAACATCGTGGACGAAACGCAAAAGGTACCCCCAGCAACCAGCAAGAATTTCCGCAATATTTTATTCATCAGGACTGCTCCAGTTCGGCTTTCAGCTCCGCATTCAAATTCAGGATTTTTTGGCCAATCACACCAATACTCGCCTCGCTAGACATCCTGTCGCGGATTTCAGTAAGCTCAGAATCTTGTAAATTTGGCTGGAAATCATCACCACCATAATAGTCAACTACGCAGTCATAATCTACTTCACCATCGCGTACGCAGCCAATACGTTCATTACCAATATACATCTCAATAAACGCAGCGTAATAATCAGCTTCTGCATCAGAAATAGCATAGAGATCATCTTCTTGATCATCAAGTATCATTCCCTTAATATAATCACGCACGCCGTCCTCGCCGCCGCTCGTATAAGCTTCAATCACAGTCGATTCAGCCTTCTCAACCGCAACAGCACGTTCAGCAATTAGAATATACCGATCTAAGACGGCAATTTTTTGCTTGATCGAATCTCTCCTCGCTACCCTGGAAGACTCAGCATCCTGCTTGAAAATATCAAATTTACGCCGCAATTCGCCTATAGTCTCGCTTGAGAGCTCAATTTCTTCTTCATCATTTTCGTCGGTTTCGTCATCTGTATCGTCTTCGCCTTCATTACTAAGTTCAGCATTATCCTCGATTTGGTCTACTCGCGCCTGCTCCTCTTCCGACCGCCAATCTTCGCCCTCGTCATTGTCAACGTTCATGTCATCCACGACACTACCAAATAGCCTCTGACTATAGTCGTAATAATCAGAGAAAGACTGCATGGTGTCTCCTCCTCCCCCCCTCATCAACAACAAGACCGCCACGATTACCACAATCGCCAGTACGCCCGCACCAATGATAAACGGCAATTTGCTCATTTTTTTACGCGGCGTAGGCGCAAGCCTGATATCGCCCGTCGCGGTCGATTGCGTCATCGCATTGCTCCCGCTCGGCACCATAGCTGCCCCCCTAGAAGCATCTGTACTCGCAAACGCCGCCGCAACTCGCCCAGCGTTACCACTTGCTGCCGCCGTCACGGGCGTATCCATCTCGCGCTCTACCCCGCTAATTTCTTCCGGGATCGCATCTTTTTCGATAGTCAAGCTCGGATCACTAAAAATCGGCCCGCCTGTTGACGCCAAAGCACCACCGGCACCTACACC
>RYWJ01000035.1 GCA_003979185.1 Candidatus Saccharimonadota bacterium
GTATTATGAAGAAACCATGATCGAAGGATTCGTGATAGCTACCGCAAAAATGAGCCTATCGGAACGCTTTGAGTTTTTACAAAAGTTTGTGCCAAAAATTGATAATTGGGCGGTTTGTGACTGTGTGGCAGCAAGTTTCAAAATCAAAACTGCAGATTTGCCAAAGTATTGGAATTTTATCATGCAATATCAAAATTCTAACCAAGAATATGAGCTACGTTTTATGCTCATTATGATACTAGATCATTTCCTATATCCAGAATATCTAACTCAGATTTTTCAAACCCTAAACCATATTCACAGTGATCAATACTACGTTAAGATGGCACAAGCTTGGCTAATCGCTGAAATGTTTACAAAGCATCGCGATGTAACCTTGCAATTTTTACAAAAGAATAACCTATCGAACTGGGTTCAAAATAAAGCCATCCAAAAAGCTCGTGAATCGCATCGAGTTTCTGAGGTAGATAAAACGATGCTCTCTAAGCTCAGACGTTAAAGCTGACTTGGTCGATAAATCCGGTTACTACCAACGTACAAATCAGTAGACATCAGCTTGGTCGTCGTCAAATCTACGTCAATCGTTACTAAATGCAGCTCATGCGAATCTAGATCGAGCGCTTCTACCGTTTCTCCATTAATCGCCATGAGAAATGCAGGCAAAACCAAACACTCTGCAATGTGAAACAATAAGTGTGCCACCATCAAAAATCCGCCAAACAATCCCAGCTTTCCCGCACGTAGCTGACGTAGTTTCTTTTCAAACCCACAGTGGCATTTATGATGCTTCATAGCTGAACTATATCATATCTAAAATACTTTGTACAGTAAGGTCTGCTTATATTTTTACTCGGATAGAAACTCCTCTAGACTAAATCCTTCGGTATCGACATTCTCATGGCCAATATCAAAGCTCATCTGAGGGTTCTTTTCGGCGATGGTCTTACGAGGATACCCCTTAATCTTAATATCATCGACTGTAAAGTCGTAGAAATTAGTTTTCTCAGGATTGAGCCAAATCTCAGGCTTGCATGCTACTGGCTGACGAGCGACTAGCTCTTGGGCTAGCTCAACGTGACGATCATAAATCTGAATATTCTGTACAAACCATGAAAAACGTCCAGGAATATAACCACAGTGACGAGCCACTAGATGCAAGAAGACCAGGTATTGTACCTGATTAATACATCCAGCCGCCATAAAGTCGCTTGATCGCTGATATAGACACATGTCAAGATAATCTTTACCATCTTTACCATGGCGAACATTCCATGCCGTTTGATAAGCGCACGGCTTAAGACCATGCTTATCTTTGTAGTCATCAACTTGCCACATATTAATAATATGACGACGTCCATCAGGATTATTCTTGATGTCATCCAGAAGCTCTTGCACTAAATTGTGGCGACGTACGGTTTCACCATAAACAGCACCGATCGTACGATCACCGATATCCCACTCGTCCCACCAAGTAATGCCATATTTTTCTTTGAGCAAATCTAGATTGTTCGACTGGTCCTGATAAATCCACAACAACTCACCGATCGCATAACGCACCGCAATTGGGCGTAAAGTGATTAGTGGCATTTCTCCTTTCGTTAGATCATAGGTGGTCATTAAGTGGTTTACGCTTAAGGTATGCGCTGGAACGCCATCACTATACTTTGAACTTGGCCACATATCTAAACACCCCTCATCTAGAATGCGCTGAATAATCTCTTTAGTGTAGACATCTCCCTTGGTGCCAGTTACCTGCAGCTCGGCCTCGGATTTCGCCTCTACAGCGATAACGGATTTTTGTTCTGGAATGTTTTTTGTTCTAGATTCATCAGTTAGCCGCTGTGTCTTTGTGGTTGATTTCCACATCGGTATCACCCCAAACAAGCGCGATTCTCTACTTTCAGTAACTTCTGTCTTTTTTGCCATAGCCATTTCCTCCATATAAGCCATTTAATATAACTGCACCTACCACCCAATGTCTATTTTTCCTAGTATAGCATAAGGAAAGCTAAAATCTTGTGTAGTTTTTACAACATCATAAGCATAACGATTCAACATATTATATGTGATAATGTATGTTAGAATAGTTTCATGAAATTACGTGGATTTGAAATTGCCAAAGGGTGGGAA
>RYWJ01000017.1 GCA_003979185.1 Candidatus Saccharimonadota bacterium
TAGTTTGTCTTCAACTACTATTCTACAGGATTGTTCCTTTTTGTTGCAGTAAACCTCGCAAGATTTTGGCTGTAGTGGAGATGATTGTGACTAGCCAGCAATTGTCGTAGTAATTTGGCGGTCTTTGGGCTGGTAACTATCATGATAGCTTAAGAGCTTAGCATGTTGGGTAGAGAGAATTACTTGAGCTTGCTAGCGATCCGACGAGTACGGAAAGAGTGATTGCTGCAAAAAACCGCTAGAATAGCAGTCAAAACTAGCGCAAGGATGGCGTATAAAATGAGTGGATTTAGCCCAAGGAGGATGGTAAACCGATCAGCGGTGCCGAGCGCCAGCATAAAGACGGCCTGTAGGGAAGCTTGGTTGGTAAGGCTCATGATTAGTGCTAGCACTGAGCCAAGTATCGTCGCAAAAACCACCGCAGCGAGGCTAAGCATGAGAAAATAGGTAATGTAAACTAGGCGAATCTGTTTTCGACTCGCCCCCATTGCATGGTAAAGGGAGATAATCTTGAGATCGCGACCGATCAGGCGGGAGTAGGTGCTAAGTGCAATAATGACGGCGATAACCATGAGTACTACGGACACAACTATAATAACCGGCCAAATATCTTGGAAACATTCGTAAATTCCAAGAGGATTCGCAATCGCGGAAGTAGTAAGATAGCGATATTGACGGCCGCCACAGTGGTTTAGTATTTGGTCACGCACAGAGCAGTAGTTAGCTGGGTCACGGTAGTAGGCATAGGCGGCGTCGAGATTAGGGAAGAGGGCAAAGACGGTGCCTTGGGTATCGGTATTGATGCTGTTAGTCCGGACATCGGTATTGATGTTGGTAGCTTGGGCATTGGTGCCTATGCTACTAGTAGGGGCGGTAGCGGATGCGAGCAGGAAGTTTTGACTGAAGCCGGGGGATAGTTGCGAGAAGATCAAATCAAGGATATTACCATTATTGCCATCGACACGAGAGAGCGATAAATCGGTCAGATAAGTAGTGCTGGGTAGAATCTCAGCGATGTAATATTTCTGGCCCGAGGAAGCAGTAACGACCTGATGGAGCGTGTGATCGCGTGCGGCTTGGATAAACTGGACCTTGTCGGCGATGCTGGCGTCTTGGCTGGGAGCTTCTAGCTGGGCAAGGCTAGCAACAGCGGAGAGCGAGGCGGCGATAGGAATAGCGTCTGGATCAGTAGGGCTGGTGGGGGTGGCGTCTGGATTGGCGGAGCTAGGAGGAAAAACGTTTGTATTCAGCTGATAGAACGGTCCATCTGGAGTCTGAATGGCTTGGGTGGGGATAATGGTCCCCCCGTAAGTCTGGACATTGTACTGGATCGTAGCGACTTCGGTCGGAATATCGCAAACGTCATCGCAGGCGTTTTGATCAACAGTGCTCATAATAAGAACACTGCCATTGGTCGGCAAGAGCATGGTATCTAGGACGGTATTTTCGATACCCTGCACAATGAAACAGAGCGCTAGCACGATACTAAAGAGTAATCCGACAATAGCTATGACCGTGAATGAGCGTCTTTTCTGGGCTTTGATCCCAGCATAACTTAAGCGGAGATAATCAATCCAGCGCATGTGATAGTCTTTCGGGGTTTTGGCATTCCATGATTATATTATAGCGGAAAAGTTGGTTAAGTGATATTATTTTTTGCTTAGTCAAAAATAAGGCGAAACAGTAGCTTGCATTTATTAGAAAAACGCTTATAATAGAATGAGGTTGCATGGTGGGGTATGCACGCACATTAAAGAAATGGAGTGTAGTATGAAGAATCTCAAAAAGACTTTTGCATTAGCCTTGAGTCTGCTCATGGTCTTTTCTATGATGGGTACGGCTTTTGCGGCTGAGGTGGACGTTGCGCATGGCGCTACGCCTTATGTTGCGACAGATCCTAATGATGGGATCATGCCTTTGTTCGAAGGGGGCAGGTGGGTCCAGAACTCTTGGGTGATGATGCGAGATCCCAATTTGCCGCTTGTGAACCTTGGCGGGCGTACGGTAGCGTTTAAAATCAAGAATTTTCAGGGCCTGCTGTATCAGCTTGATGTTCGCTTTGACGACCGCTATGGTAACGAGATTTCAACCCAATGGAATGTTACAGAAGCGGGCGATAGCGGCGTTATTCAGTGTCCAGCCAACACTTACTTCGTGCAATGTAAAATTGCTCCGCGTACTTTTTTTACGAGTGAAGCAAGTTTCTGGGTGACGGCTGTATATGAACATCGTGCCTGAACTCTAGATGTTCCTATTGGCTCTTAGGGGAGCTTAGTGGCTACTAGATATAAGTAATATGAAATAGACATACCCCACTCTGCTAACCAAAAGACCCCAGCTTGCTGGGGTCTTTACCATCACTATAGACTTTAGTATAATATGAGTATTAACCCAAAAAGAAAGGATATAAAATTATGCTGAGGCTCGCGGATTTAGGACGACTAAGCTGGGGTAATGTGACAGAGCATAAGAAGCGGAGCTTACTGGTAGTGGTGACGATGTCGGTTTTGTTCGGGTTACTTTTTGGTATGAATTTTATGCTTGCGGGATTGCGGGATACCTTGGTGGGTGTCGATACGCAGGCGACGGATGGAAAGGTTTACATTGACTTGGTGTATATGCGGTGGTTTAGTGGCGGGGAGGAGGCAGACGTGGTAGAAGTGGCGGACATGAAGACTGCCTTAGCTCGTGCGAGTGAGGAAGCAGCACAATACGGTGGGAAAGCTCTCGGCAGGGAGTTTTATTTTGAGTCGAAAGATGGTGCTAGGATGAGAGCGGTAGACTTAGCGGTAGCGAAAAATTTCATTTCGAGTGATTTGGCGGATGTACCGCAGGACAAAGTACCCGTCTTAGTTTCTAATACTGCCCAGTTGACTGCGGAACAGCGGGAGTTATTAGAAACGACGTATGATAAGGTCGGCGTGATCCCTCATATCGTCATGTTGGATCAGCTGAGCCTACCAGGATTAAATCCGCTCAACCTCGTCCTCGAGCATATTCAGGTGAGTAATATTTATAATGTTTCGACGCCGATTGCCATTGTGGATGACGGGTCGGATGCGGTGAAGACCTATCTGGAGCAGCAAGGCTTCACGACGCCTACTACAGAGGAGCTCGTAGATGGTAAGGATGGGCCGATCATGGTGACAAGAGCGCCAAAAACGCCGGCTGAGGTAGTGGTTTTCGGTGATTACAAGGCGGCACGAAAATATTATGAGGCGGCTCAGCGTGGCGATGTGGCGCAGTATATTAAGGTTGATGGCAAGTATTATTATCTTGAGGTAATGAGCGCAGTGAATAATCCAGTGGGTATTATGAGTGGTTATGAAACGGCGCAGCTCTTGCTGATGGTGAGCCAGATAGTGTTGGCAATAGTTGCGGTGATCGTGGCGACGCTGACATTGATTCATCTGATCGATGACGATGTAGCTACGGTGGCGCTGTATCGTTCGCTGGGCGCTACTAATACGGATATCGGGATCATCTATCTGCTGTATTTGCTAGAGTTATGCTTGATGACTATAATTGCCAGCGTCTGTGTAGGGCTAGTGATAGTGCTGGGTATGACCTTGATGAGTGCTCAGGTATTGGCTAAGAATCTGCAGGAAGCTTATGCACTGGCAGATAGTCCGCATATCAGTCTGATGGGACTAAGTGGGGAAATATGGTGGCTGATCGCAATGATTATAATGATTGCACCGATTACTTTGGCATTAGTACGCAAGCGTTTCTCGGCTAAGCATGTTGCAAAGAAAATCCGAGATATAGAGTAGGACTTTAGTCATCTTTGAGATTCTTGGCGATGTATTTTGGGGAGAAGTGACGTAGGGCGAGGAGGAGAGAAAGCGGTGCGATGAGGGGAATAGTGAAGATAGTCCAGAAGAATAGCTGATTAATCCCAAAAAGGTTGATAGATAGAGGCTTGGCTAAAACGTAAAAGTCTTCGAGCCTCGTGGAAAGGGCGCTTGCGTTGATGAGCCATAATATGCCAGTGATGATGGCGGCAATGGCTAGACAAGCCAATACGGCGAGCAGACAGAGCTCAAGAAGGTACAAGAAATAGATCCAGTAAATATCGCCAGTACTCGCGCCCACCGCACGGTAGAGGGCGATGGTCGAGGCGTCACTATCGATGAGGTGTGCGAGGGTAAGGGTAGCAATGATAACCGCAACGATGATAAGGATGATTTCAAGCATAATCAGCATGGTTTGCAAGTTGTCGAAGTCAATGCTGAGATTGATATTATTGCCAAAAATATCAACGGTAAGTAGGTAATAGACCTTGTTACCTACTTTGACGTAGGTGGCGATTTGGCCGTTTTGTGACTGCTGATAATAGTCAAGAGCATCTTCATAATTATCAAAGGCAGCTACAAAGCGGGTTTCTGGCGGCCGAGTTTCGAAAAGCTGCTCTACGGTCCCGTAACCATCGCGAGTGACGCGTTCTTGTGCTAGAGCCAAAATGTAATCATCAACTTTGCCTGAGCCGTCATCAACGATGAGGGGCGGAGCACTGTCGGAGCTACCGTGGACTAGCCCTAGTAAAAGATTCAGTGGATTAAACCCTGGTAAGGTTGGGCTTCCTGTCTCGGTGACAGGATAAGTACCGACTTGGACGAGTCGATCATCAGGATGACCGTCGTGGTGTAGATAGCTAGTGAAATGGTTACCTTTAATACTTGGCGCAAGATAAGGTATTTTGCCTTTTGTAACTAAACTTAAGTCGAGAGGACCAAAGCGTTCGGCGAGTGATTGATCGATCACCCAGCGAGTATTGTTTATCTGATAGGTCGTAATCGTACCGACAACCTCACCGTGACATCCTGTAACGGATTGATCGACATAGGTGTCTAAAGCAGCTTGGTCGGCAAATATGGGAATGCCGCTTGTGCTAGAAGGTCCGTTTTCTGCATAGCCGGTTTCCAGATAGATCTGACCACTAGTGGTCTGGAGGGCGGCATCTAGGATGGTATCACGTAACCCCTGCAAGATGAAATTAAATGCCATAATCACACCGAAAAGCAAGGCGATGGTTACAACGATCAAAATACTACGCTTCTTATGCTGGGCAATGTTGCTCCAGCTGAGTTTGGTAGTGTCAGAAAAGGTGAGGGACATAGTTACATTGTATCACGTTAGTCTTAACCCATATACTATTTAGGCAGTAGCGACGCAGCGTATGGAGAAGCCGCGGTAACGGAGGTTGTTGTCGACTGAGCCGATATAGGAGCTATCGAAGTCCAGGTAGTATGCGCTGCCAGCAGAGTTGGCAGTACGTGACCAATAGTTGCCGACGGAGCCAACATCGTACAGTGAGCTATTGTCGACGTGCCCGGCATAAGGGAAGTTGTGATATTTGGCTGAGTGTAATATCATATAAATATGAGATTGAAGCCAGTGAGTCGCGATGAAAGGAAAAGCCTTGAAATTTTCTGACGCCTTGCATCTAAGCTGGAGCAATATCGCTCAGCATAAAGGTCGTAGTGCTATTATTATCCTGACGATCTCGGTTTTATTTGGTGTAGTGATGGCTTTTAACTTTATGCTCGAAGGGTTAGGAAAGACAACCTTTGACGCCGCAATGCAAGCCAGTGACGGTAAGGTCTATGTAGCTACTGGATATGGCGAAGTTTCTAGCTTTAACGAAGGTGATTATTTTAAAATCGACAGTATAGAGAGCGCAGAAAAGTTATTAGAAGAAAATGCTGAGCGGTATCATGGTCAAATCGTCGGGTGGGTTACGCAATGCAATGGTGTTGGCAATACGCGCTGGGTGATTAGTAAAGAGCTGGCTGAGCGTTTTGGCAATTTAGGTCTCAGCAAGCTAGAGGGGCATCAAGTCCCATATGTTAGCCCCAGGATGGAACCTGAGGACTTTGATAAATCTCTCCAAAATCCTGATGGTACCAGGGATAAATCTTTAGTAAAAGTCGGCACTTATCCAGCTACCGAGCCGAGGAGTCCTACTTTGCCCGGGCTTAATCCGCTGAACTTACTATTGTCAAGAATGAGCGGAAGCCATCCTACTAATCCACTCATTGTGGATGACGGTTCTGGCAGGGTAACGCAGTACTTACAAAGAATGGCAGAGCAAAATAACACTCAGGCAAATATTCATGATTTAAAGCAATTTGTCGTCATGTTCGATAATTACGACGACGCTATAGCTTATTACTGGGACACCGCAAATGGCGAAAGTATCCCTAAAGATATAGAAACTCCTGATGGCAGAAAATATGTGATACATAGTGGTGAGGATTTTAGTGACGTAATCGGTGCAGAGCTAATTACTAGAAATACTCGCAATACTTTGATTTTTATAGAAATATTCTTAATCATCGTGGTAGTCGTTATCGCTACGCTGACTTTTGCGCATATTATTGACCAGGATGCGGCGACGATCGCGTTATATCGTTCGCTGGGCGCGAGTACCGGGAATATTTATTTGGTGTACTTTTTGTATTTGTTGGAAATGTGCGTGCTGGCGGTGCTAGCTTGTATTGTGATGGCGATGGTTTTGGCGGGATTGCTGTGGCTGTTCAATGCTGATGCGCTTGCGAAAAGATTACAAGAGTTCTATATGCTGAGTAGCACGCCAAAAGTGGTATTATTTGGCTTCGACAGCCTATTTTACGGTATTGTGGGATCGATTCTGATTATTGCACCGATTACACTTTTGCTTACTTTGCACAATTTCTCTAATAAACACATTGCTAAGAAGCTAAAGGAAGATTAGGGATAGGCTGTGTGTGATAACTCTCTCACTCACCCTTAACTCATATACTATTTAGGTAGTAGCGACGCAGCGTATGGAGAAGCCATAGAAACGGATGTCATTATAGCTTGGGAGAACACTAGAACTATTGAACCAAAGGTAACGAGCGCTGTTGGAAGAGCTGGCAGTACGCGACCAATAATCACCCTGAGAGCCAGCATCGTTAAGGGAGCTATTGTTGACATACCCGGCATAAGGGAAGTTGTGATATTGGCTGAGTATAGTATAATATAAATATGAGATTGAAGATAATGATTTGCGATGAAAGGAGAAGTCTTGAAGTTTTCTGATGCTTTACACCTCAGCTGGAGCAATATTTCTCAGCATAAAGGTCGTAGTGCTATTGTGATTCTGACTATTTCCATACTTTTTGGAGTGGTGATGGCATTTAACTTTATGCTTGAGGGCTTAAGTAAAACGACTTTTGATGCCGCAATGCAAGCTAGCGATGGTAAAATTTACATAGCCGCTGGATACAACGAAATCGCTAGCATTAATGAAGGCGATTATTTTAAGGTAAATAATTTAGAAGACGCAGAAAAAGCCATAGTAGAAAGCGTAAAACGATATCACGGCCAAATAATTGGGCAGGTCGTACAATACAATGATGTTGGTAGCTCGCGCTGGACAATAAATCAAGAATTGGCGGAACGATTTGATGAGCTAGATTTTGATAAACTACAGGAAGACCAAATTCCTTACGTTGGGCCAAAGGTGGAAGACGAGTTTTTTGACTTATACCTTAAAGACGCAGATGATAACAAAGATAAACTTCTGGTAAAAGTCGGCACTTATCCAGCTACCGAGCCGGGGAGTCCTACTTTACCGGGGTTTAACCCGCTTAACTTATTACTATCGGGAATACACGGGTTTTATACAGCACCACTAATGGTTGACGATGGTTCTGGCAAAGTAATGCGGCATCTGGAAAAAATGGCGGAGCAAAATAATACTCAGGAAGTTATACCATATATAACGCAGTTTGTTGCAATGTTTGATAATTACGATGACGCGACAGCGTACTATTGGGATATTGCAAATGGCAAAAATATCCCTAAAGAAATAGAAACTTCTGATGGTAAGAAATATGTAAGCTATAGCGAAGAATTGTTTAGTAATGTAATTAGCGCGGAATTAAGCATTAAGAATCTTCGTTATACATTGATTTTGATAGAAATACTCTTTATTGTTGTAGCAGTCATTATCGCTACGCTGACTTTTGCGCATATTATTGACCAAGACGCGGCGACGATTGCGCTCTACCGTTCGCTGGGTGTAAGTACGGGGAATATTTATTTAATCTACTTCTTGTATTTGTTAGAAATGTGTATATTAGCAGTCGTGGCTTGCATTGTAATCGCGGCGATTTTAGTAGGAGCACTGTGGTTAGTTAATGCTAATGCGCTGGCGCAGAGATTGCAAAATTACTATATGCTAGATACTACACCAAAAGTTACGCTTTTTAGGTTTGATAATTTGTTCTATGGTATTATTGGTTCGGTAATGTTGATAGCACCGATTACACTTTTGTTTACGCTGCGCAACTTTTCTAGCAAGCACATTGCCAAGAAGCTAAAGGAAGATTAGGCTATACTCTATCACACCAGCCATATCCCTAAAGCTTGCGGTGTCCGCGCAGGTTGTATGACTGTTGATGTTGGGAAGAACCCCCCCTCACCACCCTTAACCCATATACTATTTAGGTAGTAGCGACGCAGCGTATGGAGAAGCCGCCGTAACGGTAGAAGTTGGCTGGGACGACAAGGGGGCTAATGAAGAACAGGGTGTATGCGAGGGTACTAGAGCGGGCAGTACGTGACCAATAGAAGCCGTTGGAGCCAACATGGTACAGTGAGCCACCGCTGACGTACCCGGCATAAGGGAAGTTGTAGGGATCTCACTATCTTTGACTAATCATATAAAACATTGTACAATCTAACACTTTTTACCAAAAATCCCAATCTTCACTCATCTTAGAACCCCATTTTCCCGTTTAAGCCTATTTAGGGCTATTCTGAGCGATTTTTTGGAAAACCTTGGTACAAGCAAGGTTTAGAATTAGCATAGCCGTACAAGGGATATACGTGGGTTGTAGAGGGCTTCTAATGAGGTACTTTAGTACTAAATAGGCGCCTTTGTCTCATATGAGTAGGTTGACAAATATCAGGGTGACAAAGTATAATCATAAATATGATGCTAATTATGGTTAAGACGAGCGGTAAGGAAGAGAGATGAAGCTTAAACTGACTGATGCTGTACGTCTAGCCTCTAGTAATATCTGGAATTACAAATTACGTAGTGTCGCGATTATCTTGACGATTTCAATCATTTTTGGTCTGGTCATGGGGGTGAATTTTTTGTTTGCGGGCATGCGTGAAAGCATGTTACAGGCGTCCATGATTAATACCGATGGATACAGCTATGCGGCGGTGTATGTCGATAATCGGGTCGTTAATAATAGCGATCGTCGCAAAGAGCTATTGGCAAGTCGGATCGAGCAATATCACGGGGAAGTGGTGGGGGAGATTTATGACTATTCGATTGACGGACACTACCTGTATGTGACTGATGAGCAGCTTGTACCAGATACTGTAGAAATGGCGCCGCTAGAAACAGTACCAGAGGGATTCGTGCCTGTCTTAGTAGACCAAGAACACTTCGAAGAAACAAAGAATCCCGATGCGCTTTATTATAACCCAGCTTTTCATGAGCAATTTGAAACGGTGTATTATCTTGTGGGATATAGCCCTGAACTGACTCCTACGAAAGTGCTGCTACCTGGTGAGTATAACATTCTCAATCTGCCCTTGTCGAGAATAGGCACCAATACATCAGCAGTTCTGTGGGGCCATGCGAGCCATGATAAGGTAACTATCATAGATGATGGGACTGGGCGTGTAGAGCAGCTACTCCAACGTAGGGAAGAAGATGCGTTGGCTAACAATAGCTATGATAAACGGGTGACAGAGATAAAAGTAGTGCGCTTCGATAATCTAACCGATCTGACGGGATTTGTGGATACGTCGGATATGCCAGAGGGCAAGAAAAGTGGTACTAATCCATTGGTTATTATGTCAGTCTACTCGAATACTGCTAGTATTGTAGAGGGCTTTTTGGATGCAGATACGATTATTATGGTGGCGGAGATTATTCTACTTGTCGTAGCGGTGTTGGTGACGACTTTTACCTTTATTCATCTGATCGACCAGGATGCTCGTACGGTGGCACTTTATCGTTCGTTCGGGGCGAGTACGGGACAGATCGTGCTGGTGTATCTGATTTATTTGATAGAGCTATGTCTGATCGCAATCTTGGTCAGTATTGGTATAGGCTTGATCTTGGTCGCTGTAATGTCATATGGTAATGCAGGCATTCTGGCGGAGAATATGCAAGTAACGTATGACTTGGCTTCAAAGCCGGAAGTGTCCCTCTTTGGGATTGACGGGAGATTCTTCCTGACAATGACACTAGTAATGGTGACGGCGCCGATCGCTTTGTTACTATCGGTGGATCGTTTTTCTAGGCGTCGGATCGCGATGTCTTTGAAGAAAGATTAGCGTATGCGTATTAGAGATTACCTACGTTTGGGCTTGGCAAATATATCGTACAACCGGCGACGCTGTGTACTAGTGACGGTGATTACAAGGGCGCTGTTTGCGGTGATCTTCGCGGGGTTTGAGCTGATCCAGGGGTTGGAAAATATCACACGTGCTGAAACGACGCGGTTTACGGATGGGCAGGTTGTATTGCAATTGACCGTGATGGATAGAAATAGCGACTCAGAAGAGAAGCTTGCGGCTCTAGTGGCCGCACATGGTGGCTATACTGAGTCGGTAGAGCGATATCGTTTTGACGGTATGGCAGGTTTATATCTTTTTCCAGAGCGGCTAAAAGCAAGCTTGGCGGATAAAATTTTGGCCTATGATGCAGAGGATGGAATACCGATACTTTTATCGGTCAGCGAGGCAGGGAAATGGCAAAAACTCATTGTAGGACGTAACCAGACGATTTCTCAGAAACTCGATATGATCGCCAAAATTCGCCAACAGTCACTGGGCAAGCCGATAGAAAACAATAGTTTTGGCACGCGACCGGATATAGAAAAGACGCAATTTTTCGTAGCAGGTCTTTTGCCGTCGACGATGTGGAATATGTCGCTATCGCTTGATAATGTAGGCGATCAAGGCAATCCTTTGAATATTCTGCTGGGTGCAGTATCGACGGGTGGCAGCTCTACTTTTCTTTTAGAGCGACCAGCTGATGTAGCTAGCGAGCCGGAAGATGGTGCGCTCTGGGCAGTCTTTCCCAATTCGCAGATAGCTTATGACTTTGTGATGGACCGGCAGATCTGTAGTAATCTGAATAAGACTTGTCTGAGCAAATATCGCTATGAGGCAGAGAATGCGATTAGTAACCCGCTGGAGATTGAAGTGAACTTTGCAGGGATCTGGCGTATATATAATATTGTATGGTTGATTTTGGCGATAATTGCATTGATCATTATGATGTCGACTTATTCACGTCTGATCAATCAGGAGGTTAAGAATATCGCGCTCTATCGGGCTTTAGGAGCGACGCGGGCGGAAGCTTATATTATCTATGCAGTGTATTTGGCGATGCTGAGTTTGATTGCGATGGTGGTGGCGTTAATAGTTGGTACGCTGATGGCGTTTGGCGTGAGCTGGATTTATCATGAGTCCTTGGTGGCGGATTTTATCATTGGATTTGGTACAGAGCCAGCGTCAATCTGGCTGGTGGGTTGGAATAATACGGTCTTTGCGATCATGGCGCTTGGTATTATAGCTGCACTGGTGAGTGTAGTGATGAATATTTTTCAGTTTTCGGCGGCTCGTACGGCACAAAGATTAAAATAAGTCACCTCAGACGATCTCAGCTTAGGGGGATCTGGGTTGGTTTGGTGCTATTTTTTGTGCTGAGCTTGGGTAGTATTGTGATGGACTCGGGGAGGCTTGGTACTGGTTTTTACGCTGTTTTTGCGCGATGTCTAGTGCAGAGGTGTGCTATAATACAGGTATGGATGACGCGAAGGAGGAAATTCGGGCGCGGTTGCCGGTGGAAGACGTGGTCGGACAGTACATCGAGCTCAAGCGAGCTGGACGAACCCTGAAAGGACGTTCGCCTTGGGGTGTCGATAAGACGCCATCATTCATGGTGTCGCCGGAAAAGGGGATTTGGCACGATTTCTCGGCGAATAAGGGTGGTGATATCTTCGCGTTTGTGATGGAGGTAGAGGGGATTTCTTTTCGGGAGGCTCTGGAAAAGCTAGCGGCGCAAGCTGGGGTGGAGCTAGCGAAATATCGTGGTGGCGATAACGCCGTAGCGGAGCGGAAAGCGCGTGCTAAGGATGCTCTGGAGTTGGCTTGTAAATATTATCAGTATTGTTTATCGAAAAACCAGCGGATCTTGCAGTATGTTTTTGACAAGCGTGGCATGATCAAGGGGACAGTGGAGAAATTCCGGATTGGCTATGCTCCACAGGATGGTAAAGCTTTGCTGAACTTCTTGATGGCGCGAGGTTTCAAAAAGCCAGAGCTAGAGACGGCTGGGCTACTAAACCGGTTTGGTGGAGATCTGTTCCGAGGGCGTATGATGGTACCTTTCATCGATACGCATGGCGTGATTGGCTTCACGGCGCGGATTATTGATCAAGGTGAGCCGAAGTATCTGAATACGCCAGAAACACTTTTGTTTAATAAAAGTCGGTTTGTTTTTGGTCTGGCTCCGGCTAAAGAAGCGATCCGTCAGCATGATTTTATCGTGATTGTAGAAGGGAATATGGATGTGATTTCTTCACACCAGGCGGGAGTCTGCGAAGCGGTAGCTACGAGTGGTACGGCGATGACGGAGCTGCACCTGAAAACTTTGTCGCGGCTAACTCAAGATATACGTTTGGCTTATGACGGTGATGCTGCCGGTGTGAAAGCTGCAGAACGGGCGATCATGATGGCGGGCGATCTCGGGGTAAATCTATCGGTGATTTCAGATTATCATGGGGCGAAAGACCCAGATGAGTTGATCCAGAAGGATCCAAGATTATGGCAAGAAGCCGTGAAGAATTATCGTCCGGCGGTAGATTGGCTACTAGATAAGTATGAGGAAGATCTCGATCTGTCATCTGGAGTTGGTAAGCGTGAATATTCAGATGTTGCAATGAAAATCTTAAAGTATGTCAGTGATGCAGTGGAACGTAAACATTATGAACAACTCGTAGCGCGTAAACTCGATTGCACAGTGGAAGACCTTCATGCTAAGAAGATCGCCAATTCTCCGGCTAAACGTCTGAAAAAAGTAGAGTTGGAGACTGCATCAGATATTTTGCAGGGTATCAAAGATAATTTGCAAGCGATATTGCTTTATGGTAATGTCACAAATATTAAGGGAGTAGAATTACCAGAAGACGCAACTAAAAAGTCTGAGCTAGAATTGATCTTTGAAACAAAGTATAAAAATTGGGGTAAGTCGATGCTAGAAGACGAAGCGAGCCAGCTACTCACGCGCTACAAGACCGAAATGAATAAACAAGAAGTCAATCTTCTGAATGCCGAGCTTGCTAAAGCCGAAGAGGCGGGGGACGAAGAGAAAATGAGCGAAATCCTGCGAAAGATCATGGTCTTGAAACGCCATTAACTGGTAGAACTTGATCAGGAATTATCAAAAAACATGCTTGACGTTGCATGGGAACGGTAGTATGATAAGTGTAAGAATTATAAAAATAAAAACAGAAGGTAGCGAATGAAAAGACTAAAATTTAACAAAACACAACTCCTAGCTGCGTTGGCTTTGGTTTTTTCGTTGGGCCTGGCAACTCCAACGATGGCGGTCTTTGCGAGTGAGGGGGAGGCTGGCATTGAAACTCGTGCGACCGATAACACTCCAGCTGTGACATCAGAAGCTTTGTATACTTTGATCCAACAGGCCAAAACAGAAGCGAATTACGCCAAATATGAGGCAATTTATAATGCACGTGCCGTGATGGCGGAGAAGCCAGCTGAGGCAACTGAAGCACAACTCAATAATCTGCGTCAAGCGATTGTGAGCCTGAACCCGCAGGCACAGGTCGGCGACCTAGATGGTGTGGCTCTGAATGAGTTTGTCCTGAATATGGATGGTTATAAAGCTTGGAGTGCAATGTTTGATACGATGGCAGGAATTACTGCTAAGGTCGGTGTGACTGTTACTGCTCAAGCCATTGCCGATAAAATGACTCCAGATGAGATTAAGACGGCTTATAATAGCCTTGATGCTTTCGTCAATCGCGCCACTGGTACTTTGGCAGATAACATTGTAAAACTGAGCGATCGTATTGATAGTTATACAAGCTTCGCAACTTATCGTTTATTTGTGCCAGTCTTGAATGACGCTGCGGCCCTTGCTGCACTTGGTGCTGACGCGACTGAGACCGAGAGGACTGCAGCATTAACCAGCCTGCGTACAGACTTAAAGAAAGCTCTGCCACAAGCTACAGGTATTGATACGATGGATGAGGCGGCTTTGGTAAAACTCATTCAGGAAACTGAAGGTATGAAAGAATATACAGCTTTGTATAATGCCAGTGCTTTTCTAAATGATGTTAAGGTAAGTGGCAAAGTCAGTGCTAGCGCTATCGAAACCAAACTAACCGCTACTGCTCAGGCTAATAACTACTCGAAATTAGCTGCAGCTGCAGTCGCAATTGATAATACCGTCATGAAAGGCTTGATGGCTTATACTCTACCAGATACAAGTGCTCCAGTTACTCCAGATACTGGTATTGTCGGTTTGATCGAATCGGGTGCTTTGGATCTAGGAACTCTGACGATCATTGTATCAGTAGTAGTTGCTGCGATCGCTGGACTAGGTCTAATTGGCAAACTTTATCTGAAACACAAGTTTTAATAAAAGCGAGTAAAAGTGCCCCATGCGGGCACTTTTTGGTTGTGGCTAGATTTATCTGGCATTACAATGAATTAAGCTTGATTTTTAAGTAAAAATTTAGTATGATGATATTCAATGGACAATAGTGAAGAAGAAATCTTAAAGAATAAAGCAGGCATGTTCGAGCTCGATGAACCAGAGGCGGATGAGCTGGCGGCAGAGGATGCTTTGTCTGATGAAGAGTTAGCGATTACCGCGGACAATGTCGACGCTTTTGCTGATGACTCGGTGCGTATGTATTTACGCGAGATTGGTAAGATTCCGTTGCTTTCGCAAGAGGAAGAGCTGGATCTAGCTCAAAAAGCGATGAAAGGCGATAAGCGAGCGAAAGATAAGCTGGCCGAAGCAAATATGCGGTTGGTGGTTTCAATCGCGAAACGCTATGGCGGTCGCGGTTTGGACTTCTTGGATTTGATCCAAGAGGGAAATACAGGCTTACTGCGGGCAGTAGAAAAGTTTGATCCGGATAAAGGTTTTAAGTTTTCGACCTATGCAACTTGGTGGATTCGTCAGGCGATTACTCGCGCGATCGCTGATCAGGCGCGTACGATTCGTATTCCAGTACACATGGTGGAAACAATTAATAAAGTTTTGCGTACAACGCGTCGTCTGACTCAGGAGCTGAATCGTGAGCCGACGAACGAAGAGATTGCTAATGCTATGGGCATGGATGTAGAGAAAATCGAGTATGTCATGCGGATCAAACAGGATATCGCTTCGCTAGATGCGTCAGTAAGCCGAGATGGCGATGACGAAGAGTCGGTCTTGGGTGACTTTGTAGAAGATTCCGAGCGTGACTCTCCAGAAGATGCAACGGCAAATCAGATTTTGAAAGAACAGATCGCAGAGATCTTGACGACTTTGAGCGAACGTGAGCAGAAGATTATCCGCTTGCGTTTCGGTATTGGTGGCGGTCGTTCGCATACTTTAGAAGAAGTAGGTAATGAATTCTCGGTGACTAGGGAACGCATCCGACAGATCGAGGCTAAAGCTTTGTCCAAATTACGTAAACATAAGCAAACAAAAAAATTGCACGGTTATTTAAAATAGGAGAAGATGATGCGGAGATTAGGCTCTAAGGTTGCGACAGTTGTAATGGCATTAATGTTGATGTTTATTCCTGTGATGTTGAGTGCGGTGGCTGTCAGCGAGCCAGTTTTGGCTGCACCTGTGCCAGCCATGCCGAGTGAAGGTAGTGGCGGAGCTAATCCTGGAGAAACTAATCCCGATGACAGTGGTGCTACGACACCAAATAAAACTCAAATTGAGACCTCTATTTTGCCAGAAAACTGGGAAATTAAAGATATTCTGGGGCTTGCTCTGAATATCTTGGTTTATGGTCTAGGAGTAGCTGCGACGCTTGGTGTCATTATTGCGGGTATTATGTACATGACAGCACGTGATAGTGAGCAACAAGTGGCGCAAGCGAAGAAACGTCTATATGAGATCGTGATCGGTCTGGTGGCTTGGGCATTGATGTATGCAGTGCTGAATTGGTTAATTCCTGGTGGACTGAGCGGTCTTTTGCCATAAGATCAATGAAAAAAATACTGATTATCTATAATCCGCGTTCTTCGCAACATGCTGCGATTGAGCAAGAAGTTTTGGCTCCGGCACGTCAGCTGAATGGTTGGATGGTGGGAAAACATGCTATTAAGCCGACAAATTACAATGATAATGTCGAACAGGTCGCACGTTTGGTCAGTGATGGAGATCTGATAATTGTGGCTGGTGGAGATGGTACAGTTTCGATTGCGATAAATGGTGTATTGCAGTCTAGTAGAGATGTCGCGATCGGTGTGCTTAGTTTTGGTAATTTTAATGACGTGGCACATATGCTGAATTCTTGTCGGTCAGTAGGCGCGACGACGGCTTTCGAGAAGCTAGTCGCTGGTTATTGTGCGGGTAGCCTTCAAATGATTTACCCACTAGACGTATCTGTCAATGGCCAGCATTGGCGATATGCCCCATGCTATTTTACAGTTGGTTTGCTGGCACAATCAACTACTGTGATGGAAAGCGAAAAAGTGCGCAAAAAACTCAGGGCTGGTCATACTGGTACGTTATCATCCTTGATTGCTGCGGTTAAGTGGTATTTGAAAAATCATCGCCAGAATTTTCTGCCAGCGGGAAGTTTGAACGACTCGCCTATGCCGAAGAAAACGACAGATTATATTGCCGTCAACGGTCCGCATGTGGCACGGATTATGAAAGGTGGGACTTGGTATCAGGACGCGCGGAAATTTGGCAGTATGGTGGCACGCTTAGGAAGATTTTGGCAGATGGTGAGGTTTGGTTTAAGAAGTATTGCTTCGGGTCTGGAATTACAAGAAACAGAGCAAGATATAATCAAGTTCGATACTCCTAGCACGGTAGAGATGCACGCGGAGGGGGAATTTGAGCGTGCCGAGAATGTAGAAAAAATTGAAGTTAAGAAAGCGGAGCGAGCTCTTAAAATCGTTGTTAGCGAATAGCAGGTTATGCTGTGTGTGATAACCCCCTCACCACCCTTCACCCATATACTATTTAGGTAGTAGCGACGCAGCGTACGGAGTAACCGTAGTAACGGCCGGCGTCGCTGCTGGCCGGATAGACATTGGAGCTATTGAAGTACAGGTCGTATGCAATATAACTAGAGCTGGCAGTACGTGACCAGTAGTAACCCCAAGAGCCGACACCGCTAAGTGAGCTATTG
This sequence comes from Candidatus Saccharimonadota bacterium, assembly GCA_003979185.1. Classification (GTDB taxonomy): domain Bacteria; phylum Patescibacteriota; class Saccharimonadia; order Saccharimonadales; family Saccharimonadaceae; genus Nanosyncoccus. The sequence continues at coordinate 17,406 of RYWJ01000017.1, forward strand.
CGGACGTTCCCGGCATAAGGGAAGTTGTAGGGAGCAGAGCGGATCTTAGTAGAACCAGCAGCG